>PIVS01000003.1 GCA_003353855.1 Desulfobacteraceae bacterium | reverse complement strand
GAATCCGTGGACCAGGCCCTTGAACTGCTAAATAAGAATATAACTGACTATCAAAGGCTGAAACCAATTGCATTTCAAGAATTTTTAAGTATTCTCAATGCAAATCCTTCTAAAATCCTGAGAAATATTTTTCAGTCCTTTCATGATATGATCAAGAGCTATGTGGATGAATCCGAAGAATCCATTACCGGTGACCTGGATAAACTTAAGTTTACAAACTATGATTGCACAAGACTTTTTGTTGAAGACTCGATCAATCCTTATTTTACGGATATGCTCTTTGCCAATCGGCTGATGAAGCAGATGGAATATCTGCGCCATGGAGCCCAGCAAAATCGCATCTATATCTTTTACGGACCCCATGGCTGTGGGAAAAGTACCTTTTTAAATAATCTGCTAAAAAAATTTGAAAAATATGCCAATACCGAAGAAGGACTCCGGTATGAGGTGGTGTGGCGACTTAATATCAAAAAGTTACAGGACAAAGACAAATCAATGATGACCCTGTCAACCTTTGAGAAACTCATTCAATATGTTGAAACGGAAAAAGGGGCCAGTGCCGGGGTCCAGCAGGATGAATTTGCATTAATGGGTAATGACAGTGATTACATCGAGATTCCCTGTATTTCCCATGATAACCCCTTCCTTATTATTCCCAAGGAACAGCGCCGGAGTGTGCTGGATGAACTCATCAAGAATGATGAATTCAAGTGGCGGCTATTTACGGAAAAAGAATATGAATGGGTATTTAAAGAAGATGTCTGCACCATTTGTTCTTCTATTTATCACTCTCTGCTGGAGCGTCTTGGAAATCCCACTGAGGTGTTTAAAATGCTCTATGCACGCCCCTATTATTTTAACCGACGGCTTGGAAATGGTATCAGTGTATTCAACCCGGGGGATCAGCCACTGCAGCAGAACGTTATCTCCAACCAGATGCTGCAGAACAGGATCAATGCCCTGTTCCAGGACAGCAATGTCATCAACTATATCTGTTCTAATTTTGCCAAAATCAACAATGGCATTTATGCACTCATGGACATAAAATCCCATAATGTTGAGCGAATGGTTGAACTTCATAATATTATTTCCGAAGGGGTTCACAAGGTTGAGAATGTGGAAGAACAGGTCAATTCATTGTTTTTTGCCTTGATGAATCCTGAGGATAAACGAAACATCAGGGATTTTCCCTCCTTTGATGATCGGATTCAGTATATTGATATTCCCTATGTGCTGGATGTTCAAACAGAAGTCAAAATATATTTGAACATATTCGGGCGTCATGTTGAAGGCAGCTTTCTTCCCATGGTATTGGAAAATTTTGCAAGAATTATTATCTGCACCCGTATTGGTAAAAAATCATTGGCCCTGGAAGAATGGATCAAAAGCCCTGGTAAATATAAGAACTATTGTGATGAAACGTTCATGCTGCTTAAAATGGAAATTTTTTCGGGAAAGATTCCCAAGTGGCTGGATGATGATGATGTCAAAGCCCTTGATCAGAATATGCTCAAAAAAATCATCGCAGAATCTGAAATATATGGGAAAGAAGGATTGTCAGGAAGAGATTCCATTAAAATATTTGATCAGTTTTATTCCAAATATGCCAAGGAAGACCGATTTATCAATATGCCCGATCTTTGCACTTTTTTCAAAAAACTGGATGATCAACCCAAAAAAATTATACCCCAGGGATTTTTATCCTCCCTTTTGCGGATGTATGATTATGGTATTCTCCAGCAGGTGAAAGAATCCCTTTACTATTATAATGAAGATCAGATTGCCAAGGATATTAAAAACTATATTTCCGCTGTCACCAATGAATTTGATTCAGTGGTGAAATGTATATTTACAAAGGAAGAAATCCATGTGACAGAAGCCTTTCTTGAAAGCATTGAAAACCGCCTGCTTTCAGAGAATATGAATAAAAAACGCAGGGAAGAAATCAGAATTGATGTATTAAAAGAATATACCACACGAACCCTTACCCATGAAATTATGATCGAAGGAAAAAATATTCTTGAAACCCGGTTATTTCAATCACTGTACGAACGATATGTCCATAATCTCAAAAAACGGGTTCTGGAACCCTTTATCGCCAATGAAAATTTTAGAAATGCCATCAAGGATTTTGATACTGAAAAGTTCAAGTCCCATGACAAGAGAATTAAAAAAGATGTTAAGTTTTTAATGGACAACCTGTCCACAAAGTTCGGATACACCCAAAAGGGAGCCAATGAAGCCTGTATCTACGTCATCGATAATGACCTGGCCAATAAATTTCAATAGGCCTTTCAAATGATTGGCAGATGAAAATCGGAAGAATTTCGGGTGAAGAGATTATTTATTACTTGATTCTTTTGAAAACTTCCATTAAACCAGGGCCATGATTTCTAACAATCAGGTAAAGATGCCAGATCCACTAATCCAGAAAATAAATAAGAGCAACCGCAGCATTATCACTTTGCGTGGGGATGGGGCCCATAAAGCCTATTTAACCGCAAAATTGTTCGGTTCCATGACCGATCCCCTTGTGGTTATTCTGCCGGGTCAAAAACAAGCTTTAAGGTTTATCGAAGATCTTTTCTTTTTCATGGGCGATGAAAAAGAGAAGATCTTCTATTTTCCAGGATATAATATCCTGCCTTTTAAATCTCTTTCCTATCACAGGGAAACATCAAGCCTGAGGCTGGCTGCCCTGTCTAAAATTCTTGAGTCCGGTTCCCAAAAATATTTGGTAGTCACTTATATTGATACCTTGATGCAGCAACTCATTCCCCAAAAAAGTATCATTGATTTTTCAGAAATTGTCATAACCAATGAGGAAATGGACAGGGAACAATTGATTTTAAGCCTTGAGGCTGGAGGTTATTCAAGGGTTTCACTTGTGGAAGATCCAGGGGAATACTCAGTAAGAGGGGGGATACTCGATGTTTTTTCTCCAGGTGAGAAAAAACCGATTCGCATGGAATTTTTTGGAGACCTGGTTGAATCCATCCGTTATTTTTCACCCTTTACCCAGCGAGGTACCAAAGAATTAAATGAAACCATCATACTACCCGCCACCGAAGCCATTATTTCCAAAGAGAACTTGCCCCACATCCTTGCCAGGTTAAGGCATGCCGGCAATTTGGCAGGTCTTACTGCCAACCAAACACGCGAATATGTGAATGAAACCCGGGAATTAGGAAGATTTCCAGGGATTGAAAGTATGTTGTCCATTGTATATGAGCGCCTTGATTCTTTGTTTGATTACCTTTCCGAGCAAGCCGTCTTTTTGTTGGATTCTCCAGATACACTTGCGGCCAAGGCCATGGAATTTGAAAATAAGGCCCTGCACAATTATAAAACCGTGACAGCAGAAAACAGACTCTGTGTTAAACCTGAAACCATCTACCTGAACTGGGACCAGGTCAAAACCAGTATTAGTGATCACAAACAGATTGCATTTCAACAAATTTTTCTTGAAACAGATAAAGAAGATTCAGCCATCCTCTCCTTTGATTATGGGGACAATCTGGAATTGTCTGATAGCCTTAAACGCCAGGGCCAGCAGAATCAGATAGAGGATGAAAACCCCTTAAAACCCCTGGTCGACTGGTTTGACCAGCATTTGAATCAGCGAAGGAGGGTGCTGTGCACTATTAGCCAGGAGGTTCAGTCCAAACGACTGATCTCTCTGCTTGCCCCCTATGGAATTGCGCCGTCCCCCTGTGAGTCCTTTGATAAGTTAAAACATCTTCCCCCTGGGGTGTATTATATTATTGCCGGCCTGTCTTCGGGATTTGTGTTGCCGGAGGAAAGCCTGGCCCTTGTTACTGAAAACGAGATTTTTGGTAAAAAAAGAATCAGGAGGCAAAAAAGTCAGCACCGGGATTTAAAAACGGAATTTATTGCACCGGAAGAATTAAAAAACGGTGATATAGTTGTTCACATGGAACATGGGGTGGGGAAGTATGAAGGTTTATGCAATCTGAATATTTCCGGAATTTCCCAGGATTTTATTCTGATTGTATACCAGGATGATGACAAATTGTATCTGCCGGTGGACCGAATCGAAATGATCGGTAAATATATCGGGGTGGACGGCTACTCTCCGATACTTGATAAAATCGGATCAAAAAACTGGATTAAATCAAAGGCCAAAGCCAAAGCGGAAGTGGAAAAACTGGCAGCTGATCTTCTGGATCTGTATGCCACGCGCAAGGTAAATAATGGTTTTGCCTTCAGCCTGCCGGACAATTACTATAATGATTTTGAAGCCTCCTTCCCCTATGAAGAGACCCGGGATCAGCTCAAGGCCATTGACGACGTCCATTTGGATATGGAATCTAAAATTCCCATGGACAGGCTTGTCTGTGGCGATGTGGGATACGGGAAGACTGAAGTTGCTATCCGGGCGGCCTTTAAAGCTGTCAATGACGGAAAGCAGGTTGCGGTTGTCGTACCAACCACCATCCTTGCCGAGCAGCATTTGGCAACGTTTAAAGAGCGGTTTGCCAATTATCCCGTTCAAATTGAATGTTTGTCACGGTTTCGAAGTCGTAAAGAGCAGATTCAAATTTTAAAAAAGATGGATGCAGGCCTGGTCGATATTGTAATCGGGACCCATAGGCTGCTGCAAAAGGATGTGGAATTCAAGGCTCTGGGGCTGCTGGTTTTAGATGAAGAACAGCGGTTTGGCGTCAAGCACAAGGAAATATTGAAAAAAAAGAGAAATACTGTGGATGTGCTGGCTCTGACCGCCACCCCCATTCCCAGAACCCTGCACCTGTCTTTGACCGGCATGAGGGACATAAGTGTTATTACCACAGCACCTGCTGACCGGCAGCCTATCGTTTCATATATTTCAAAATATGAAGATACAATTATTAAAGATGCCGTGGAAAAGGAATTGGAACGAAAAGGACAGGTTTTTTTCATCCACAATAATATAAAGAGTATTTTTAAGATAGCCGATCAGATACAAAAAATTGTTCCCCATGCCAAAGTGGGGGTAGCCCATGGAAGGCTGTCCGAAAGCGAGTTGGAAAAGGTAATGTTCCAGTTCGTTAATCTGGAGATTAATGTGCTGGTCTGTACCACCATCGTTGAATCAGGCCTTGATATTCCTTCTGCCAATACCATGATCATAAATAAGGCGGAAAGATTTGGACTTTCCCAGATTTATCAGTTAAGAGGGCGTATCGGCAGGGGAGACAATCAGGCCTATGCCTATTTGTTTGTCTCGGATGAATCAAAGCTCACAAAGGATGCCCAAAAACGATTATCTGCTTTAATGGAACACAGGGATCTGGGATCCGGATTCCAGATTGCCATGAAGGATTTACAGATCAGGGGGGCAGGAACAGCCCTGGGTGCTTCCCAATCCGGTCATATTGCCGCCGTGGGGTATGATATCTTTTTGAAACTGCTGGATCAGGCAGTCAATGATCTTAAAGGAGATGAGAGCATTGAACCCCTTGATCCGGAAATAAATGCCAGTATGTCTTCAGGATTTCCAGACCTATATATCGAATCGGTTGAACAGCGTCTAACCCTCTATCGTCGTTTGTCCAGACTGACAAAGGTTTCAGATATTTCAGACATGCAAAAAGAATTATTGGACAGGTATGGTAAATTACCAAGGGAAGCGGAAAATATGCTCTTAAAAATTATGCTACGGATATTTGCCATAAAAGCCGGGGTGAAGCGCCTGGACATTACTCCAAATTCCCTGACCCTGGCATTTTCCCTGGAGCATCTGAAAATACCGTTGGAATCAATTGATGTTATTTTAAAGAAAATGGTCTCCTATAGATATGTTAAGAAAGAGACCATCCATATTCAACTGGGACAAAAAAGAAACAATATCTCCAAAGCTCTCTTGGAAGCCAAACAGATTTTAAAGGCCATTGGCGATTAAAAAGGTGATTAAAGTTTTTTAAATTTAAACCTTTATTTTTTTAACCTGTTTTATATAATAGCGATAAAATTAAAGTTTTTCTCTATCAGTTTCATATTCTCTTAACCCAGCAAAGGATATATCATGAAATCAGGCCTTGCTATGGTGTCAAAGTTTATCCCCGGAACAGAAGGGGTCTTTCTTAAAAAGTTTATCAAAACTCTCAAACAGGAGATGATTCCCATTGAAATTGTTGATTACAACGGGAAAAAATATGCAACAGCCCAGGGCGATATTCAGCACAGACTCCTGATCAAAGATCCAAAGTTTTTTGATGCATTAATATCGCCGGATGCGTTTTCCCTGGGAGAAGCATATGTCAAAGGCTATTTTGACGTGTCAGGCAGTATTAGGGAATTGTATGAAATGGTTTGCAAAAAATTGTTGAATACTGATCAACCAAAGAGTTTAAAGACCCGGGTTTCCAAATTTTTTGCCAAGGCCAGAGAAAAAGAAAATATTGAATACCACTATGATGTTCCCAGTGATTTCTATCGATTGTTTTTAGGTGAAACCATGGGATATACCTGTGGTTACTATTTCGGTAAAGATGCCACCATGTCCGAAGCACAGAATGAAAAAATGGATATAATTTGCAGAAAACTCCGACTGAAAAAAGGAGAACACCTGCTTGATATCGGTTGCGGGTGGGGAAATTTTGCTGTTTATGCGGCAAAATATTACCAGGTCCGGGTGGTTGGGATTACTTTAAGCTCCGAGCAAAAAGAATATGCAGATCAATGGATCCACAGGGAAGGCCTTGGGGATCAGGTTCATATTGAAATCTTAAATTATAGGGACCTGGGCCATGAACAGTTTGATAAAATCTCCTGCGTGGGTATGTCTGAACATGTGGGGCGAAGCAATATGAAGCTCTTTTATAAAACCGTTTATAATAGCCTTAAGGAAGACGGATTTTTTCTCCAGCATACTATAACCACCAATACCAAGAGGAATAAAGGATATAAGAATTCATTTCTGGATACCTTTATGTTCCCGGGCGGTGAACTGATGTTTCAACAGGAATTGATTGAATCGGCAGCAGGATCAGGGTTCGAATTATTAAATGCAGAAAATTTTAGAGTGCATTATGTAAAAACCCTTGCGGATTGGATTTTTCGAATGGAGACCCATAAAGACAAACTGATCAAAATTGTTTCGGAAAATGTATACCGGATCTATCATGTGTTCTTCATAGGATCCATGGTCTCCTTTAAGCAAAAGGAAATTGCATTGTTTCAAAATCTTTTTTATAAATCAAAGTCAAATGCAGTCAAATCGGATGAATCTATATTGAATTATTTTTCAACACCCTTTTCCAAGAGCGGGTCAAATATTTGGCCGACAAAGGGGTCAGCAAATGAATCAAGAATTGCCGGACATCCAAAAATTTAAAAATAGGATTTTTCAGAAAAAAAATGTACTTGGCTATCTACTTTCCTTTTCATTAAAATTGATGGAAGGAAAACAGGCAGGCCTTATTTATGGTACAGATCGCAGCCTTTTAAATTTTTTATCGCCCAAAAAATGGGACAGGGGGGTAATGGATAAATTTGAGGGAAAAGGGGTGAATGGAGTCTTTTTGAAATTTTTTGGCAAAACCTTGGTCAGAATTAAAAATATTTCTCCGGTTCAATTATATCGCATCAATCAATTTGGTGACAGGATTGAAAATGAAGGGGTTATTTCCTATGTACTTCGAAACCATCAAGATTTTTATAAAAAAGGAATAAAAATTTTGATTATTGATAATCAAGTTTGTAACAAAGTAAATAATAATCCTTTTTTTTCAAATTTTTCTATTATCTCCTATGACGGCCTTTTTTTTAATTTTCTTTCAAATATTAGAATTAATGCAGATATTGTAAGACAGTTCAAATCTCAAAATTTTATTGTTGCCTATATTCCGGATTACGGTGCCATTGTTTTTAATACTGTTGACCGGGAATTGGTGTCAAAAATAAATGGTTGCTTTGCAAGGGAGATAGATCTTAGAAAAAGATTGGATATACTCATAACTGCCATTGAATCAGCCTCCCTGGCCTACCTGGGATTTGCAAAAGGAAAGCCGGCAGTCCAGGTCATCCGCCGCAAAGAAAGGGAGCTTAGAAGGACAGCCGATCGCCTGAAGCAAAAGGACGAACAATTAAATACTCAGAAAAAGTATCTCAGGGCCGTTGGCGGAGTAACAGCAAAACAGTTGAATATGGTCCCCTTAAGCGTTCCGGACGGAGTATATGCCTTCATTGATATGGTTGGGTCTTCCTCCATAAGAGAATGTTTACACCCCAGGGATTTTTTCCTGGCTTTAAATTTGTGTCATGAAATTTCAGCAGAAAATGCGGGCCGGTTTGGCTGCCGTCTGGATAATTTTATTGGGGATTCCGTTTTTTTTCAGAATGTTTTCATTTTTGATGATCCCAGGCAAGAGTGCAATCCCGGGGCAGGAGAACGGGTCATGTTAATGATCTGTATGCTGGCCTCTGTTTTTAATGAGATTCATCTTTTAAAACAGGGTCGTCATCCAATGGACAGGGAGCGACGGATGTTCAACCTGATTAAAAATAGTGGCGTCAACATTCAATTCAGGGCAGGACTGGAACAGGGACCTGCCCTGATCGGCCCCATGGGAAGCCGTAAAAGAAAAATTGTTACGGCCATTGGAAAGGCTGTTGATACAGCATCCAGGCTTGAGAGCAGCGGTATCAAAGATAAAATCCATATTACAAAGACAACCATGAAGTTACTTGATACTGCAATGGTGTCAAAGGATACCCCTATGATCCGGGATATTGCAATGGAAGAAAAAAATGCTGCCTGGCTCAGGGCAAAGGAATATATTCGGTTTTTTGATTTTTATAAAAACCTGTTCAACCTGGAAAATGAATTGATCCAAAGGCGAGGCCCTGTTTCCTATAAAGATTTTTCCAAAGAGATCACCTATCTGATTCAATGTATACCTGAAACCATCAGTCCCGTTGTGTGTCCCGGGATTTAACGAGATTTATTTTTCAAGCTGGGTTTCCATAAAATTAAGGACGTGTTTGTCCAGGGCCCGGATAATGGTTTTTGTGTGTTTTCCTGGTTTCCCATGACCGATGATCTTGTCATCTATCTGAATAACCGGAACAACACCTTTATTGGTGCCCGTGAGAAACACCTCATTTGCCCGGAACAATTCTTCTAACTTAAGAGGTCTCTCCTCTACCTTAAAAAAACGATTTCCCAGGGACAAAATAACCCTTCTGGTTATCCCTTTTAAAACGTTTCTATCCGGGGTAACTAAACTGTCTTTGAAAAAAGCAAACAAATTGCTCGTGGTTCCTTCAAGGGCCTCATTCCTTTGGTTTACGTAGATCGCTTCCACAGCATTTTGTTCTTTTGCTTTTGCCAGGGCCAATGCAGCCTGTATATACGAAGTTACCTTTGCATCGGGCAAATCTCTCTCATGATGAATGGTGATGGTTTTTACACCATTATCATACCATGATTCCGGCAGTTTTTTTATGGGGGTGACCATGATAATGAGCCTGGGATTTCCCATGGGAGTAAAAAAATCAGTACTGGAGCCGCCGGTTATCATAACCCTGATATTGGCTTCATCAATATCAGGGTTATGGATCAGAGTTTGAATAATAATTTTTTTAATTTTTTTCCGGTTCCAGGGCAGGGACAGTCCAACTTTTGTGGCCGAATTTTCCAGGCGCAGGACATGTTCATCCAGAAAATAGGGTTTGCCTTTATAGGTCCGCATGATGTCACACACCCCATAACCGCGTAAAATTGACAGGTCGTCAACCGGAATCACTGCCTTGTCTGATGGAACAAATTTTCCGTCTACATAATATATTTTCATGGATACTCTCCAGAAGTTGAAAAATAAGCATTTTTATAGTAATATTTCTACAATAGTAGAATAAGTATTTCACAAGGAAGTTCAATGGAAGGCGGTAAAAAAATGGAATTTTTTTCAGGTATCAAATATAATATTAAAGGTTTTTCCCTGGCTCTAAAAACCCCTTCACTATTAATGCTCGGGTTGCTGCGTTTTTTTATCGTTTTTTTATTAAGCCTTTTATTATCCGGAATGATTCTCTATTGGCATGAACAAATTCTGGCCATGATATGGAAAGCACCCGAAGGTGGTTGGCTTGTCTATGTATGGAATATTGCTGCATGGCTCTTGTCTCTTTTGCTTGCCGGAATTGCCATGTTGATTTCCTATTTGATTGCCCAATTATTTTTTGGAGTGTTTATCATGGATTACATGTCACGAATCACAGAACGAATTGTTTTGGGACATGAGGTCCAATTTGATCAGGGTCCCTGGTTACAGTTTTTTTTCTATTTGATTCGCCAGGAAATACCCCGGGCAATCCTGCCGGTATTAATTACCCTTGTCATCATGCTTGCGGGTCTTTTTACGCCTATCAGTCCTTTTATTTTTATACTGTCCTCCGGGGTGGCCGGTATGTTTTTGGCCTGGGACAACACTGATCTGATTCCGGCCAGGCGGATGATACCACTTGTGAATAGGATTACTTTTTTAAAGGGAAATTTATTATTCCACCTTGGGTTTGGCATTTTATTTCTTATTCCATGGCTGAATATCCTGTTTTTGTCTTTTGCACCGGTGGGAGCAACTCTGTATGTTCTTGACCGAGAACAATAAGAGGTTTTCCGGTGTATCTTTTTGCAAAACAGGAATCAAAGATCCAGCCCAAAGAAGCTGTTCAGCCAGCCAGCCTTGAAGATTCAATCATCACCTGCCGAAATTGCCACCGGCATATTACCGATCCTGCCTGTCAAATACAAATTGAAAAAGCCTTTTGCCATACCTTTGCAAATCCACACGGACAAGTGTTTGAGATCGGTTGTTTTAATGCTGCCACAGGATGCTCCTTTCTTTCACCCTCATTTTCTGATTTTTCCTGGTTTAAGGGGTATCTTTGGAACATAGGCATCTGCCGTGATTGCAAAACCCATTTGGGCTGGGTTTTTAGTTCAGACCATGATCAATTTTATGGCCTAATACTGGACAAATTGATTTTTCCCTAAAAAAATATTTTGACAATTTCTTTATATCTAATATAATTAAGGTAATTAGATCGCATTTGATTTGAATTTCGTAAGTGCCAATTCGTCATCCTCTGAAACGATCAACCAATAACATGTATCAGGCAAGGACAATGTATTATGAAGGAACAAATACAAAACAAAAAAGCAAAGGCCCAGGTAGAAAATGTTTATGTAGAAAGAACGCTTCTTGACCGCAGATCCCCGGTTGATCGTCGGGTTTTGGATATGGGCCCCGGCTATCCCGGGGCTGAAGATCGTATAACCATCAAGGACAGACGAAGGGGATGGGAAGACCGATATGGCTGGGAGCGAAGCAGCAGATGGAGCAGTTCTCCTGTATATCCAGATCTACCATGAATACAGTTTATTGTTAGATTACCTGCCATGGGATTCTCCCCTTGTTTTGACATCTGGTTCGTGATAGGAAATTGTCATAAAATTGTTCACCATGTTTTTACTTGATTTATAAAGGATCTATCATGAATGTTCTTGTAACCGGTGCTGCCGGTTTCATCGGGTCTACCCTCACCCTCCGTCTCCTCAAAGAAGGGTATAATGTGTGCGGAATCGATAATTTAAATGATTATTATGATGTCAATTTGAAAAAAGCCCGGCTGGACCTGATTAAAAAATTTTCCGGGTTCGATTTTCAGCAGCTTGACCTGGCAGACAGGGGTAAGATAGAAGCGCTGTTTGCCTCTAATTCATTTGATTGTGTGGTTAATCTTGCTGCCCAGGCCGGGGTTCGTCATAGTATTGAAAATCCCTCCTCCTATGTGGATTCCAATCTTGTGGGATTTGGAAATATCCTGGAAGGGTGCCGCCATTCAAAGGTCAAACATCTGGTATATGCTTCCAGCAGCTCTGTCTACGGCCTCAACACACTAATGCCGTTTTCCGTGCGTCACAACGTGGATCATCCCATCAGTCTTTATGCCGCCTCAAAAAAGGCCAATGAACTGATGGCCCATACCTATAGTTATCTGTATAAACTGCCAACAACCGGTCTGAGGTTTTTTACGGTGTATGGCCCCTGGGGAAGGCCGGATATGGCATTGTTCCTGTTTACCAAAGCCATTATGGAAAATAAACCCATCAAGGTGTTTAACAACGGGAATATGCAGCGGGATTTTACCTATATCGATGATATTGTCGAAGGAGTGATCCGGGTAATGAAAAAGGTTCCCGAGGCAGATCCTGAATGGTCTTCCGACTCTCCAAATCCTTCCTCAAGCTGCGTTCCCTATAAATTGTACAATATAGGGAACAACCAGCCGGTGGCTCTCATGGAATTTATCCGTGCCATAGAAACTGCCATTGGGAAAAAAGCCATGATCGATTACCTGCCCATGCAGCCCGGGGATGTTCCTGCCACATACGCCGACGTGGGTGATCTGATAGCAGATACCGGATTCAAGCCATCCACTCCCATTGAGAAGGGAATTCAGAATTTTGTTGACTGGTACATGGGATATTATATCTGATGGCCTTTAAGAAGGCTGATGTTTCCACACTGTCAAACAGGGATTTGATAATCCCTTATTTTGCGCCATATTTTGCATATGTGGGCATTGCCGTTCTTTTTCAAAACATATTGCCCATGGAAATTAATTATGTTCTCAGGTTAATTGTTGTTCCTGCCTTGCTTATCTGGGCCTGGAAGTGGTATCTGCCACTGACCGGCCCGAAATCCCTGGTTGACTCTTTTGTCTATGGAGTGGGCTTTGGACTAGTGGGGCTTGTTTTATGGTGTCTCCTCTATGCGCCCTTTACAGAACCTGACACCACGGCATGGTCAACTTCCGGATTTTACCTGAGGCTCATATCTGCTTCCCTGGTTGTCCCTGTTTTTGAAGAAATAGTCATGCGCGGTTATGTATTCCGGTTTGTTTTGCAATGGGACCAGATCATCAGAAACAAGATCAAAAAACAAAAAATCAATAGCTACTTGTTAATGGTTCTTGATGAATCCAATATATCGGTTGTCAGGCCCGGGGCATGGAGTGTCCCTGCCATTTTGATCTCAAGTATTATTTTTGCTGCCGGACACACCCTTCCGGAATGGCCGGCAGCCCTTGCCTATGGTATTTTAATTTCCATTTTATGGATCATCCGAAAAGATCTGTTTTCATGCATCATCGCCCATGGTACAACCAACCTGACCCTGGCCCTGTATGTTTACTTCACCGGCCATTGGGAACTGTGGTAATATAAAATTATCTATTACTCCAAGGCCCTCGATACAATCTCATATACATTTTTAGAAAGTGTCTGAATTAACAAAATTCGTTCAAGTTCTGTTTTCATCAAGGCCTTTTTTAAATTATCATATTTTTTCCAGTGATTGAAACAAGATGCCAGTCTGGCCGCCACCTGTTGATTAATGGAATCCAGGGCAATAATCCGGTCTGAGACAAATCGATACCCGCTTCCATCGGGTCGATGAAAATTAATTGGATTATGCATGGCAAACATATAAATAAGGGATCGAACCTTGTTGGGATTGGTCATGGTAAAATCCGGATGGTTCAAAAGAGCTTGAACCTGTGCCAGGGTGTCCGGAAGACAGGAGGCTGCCTGAAGGGAAAACCACTTGTCCAGCACCAGTTTGTCATCATGCCATTTTTGATAAAACCGGTCCATCCCAGCTTGTTTTATATCTGAATCGATCTGACTTAAGACTCTGAGTGCTGCATATTCATCGGTCATGTTCAGGGCAGTTTCAAATTTCTGAAAAACAAAATCAGTTGTTTGTTTTTCCCCAATGCTGCCTATATAGGACAAACACAGGTTTTTAAGGCTGCGATCCGCCATATCTGCATGGGAAATGCTCAAAGGATCAGCATGGGAGCACTGGGCAATGATCTCCATGAACAGATCCTGTAATTTTAGGGCAAGTTGATTTTTTAGATAGGATCTGGCCTTGTGGATGGCTGCCACGTCAATACATTCATAATAATCCTTTATTTCATTTTCCTGGGGCAAAGCCAGCGCCTTGGCAAGAAATGCTCTGTCGGTCCTTGAATCCAATGCCGTTTTAAATGCCTGGACCAGGCCGGGAGAAATTTCAAGGGACTCTTTATTTTGAATTTTAGAAACCAGGGTTTGTATCTCTTTGATGAAAAGGGTCTGGGCGGCATCAAATCTGTTAAATTCATCTTTTTCATGGGCCATGAGAAAGGCAAGATCTACATCGGAGAAATCCGTTACAAGTTTTACAGGAGAAGAAAACTGCCTGAAAACGGACGGATAGGTGTCAGGTCCCATATTTTTGAATATAAAAATTTCTTTTCGGGATTTCAGCTCAAGCAGAGACCTCCCCTCAGGGGTGATGTCATTGCCTTTGCCGTCCAGGAGGCCGAATTGAACAGGGATATGAAGGGGCTTTTTCTCTTTTTGATTCCTGTCCGGAGGTGTTGCCTGCTCAAAAACCAGGGTCAGGGCCTGCAGCTTAGGATCATAGGACCGAGTCAAAGTCACCTGGGGGGTGCCGGACTGGGAATACCACAGTTTGAACTGGGTAAGATCCATATCGGATACTTCTTCCATCACCGAAACAAAATCTTCGATGGTTACTGCCATCCCGTCAAATTTTTCAAAATACAGATCCAGCCCCCTTCTGAAATCAGATTCTCCTAAAAGTTGATAAATCATCCGGATCAATTCCGATCCTTTTTCATAGACGGTCATGGTATAAAAATTGTCCATTTTAATGTATGATTCAGGCCTGACAGGGTGGGTCATTGGGCCTGAATCTTCCGGAAACTGAGAGGCCCTCAGATTTTTCACATTGGATATTCGTTTAACCGTCCGGGAATTTAAATCTGATGAAAATTCCTGGTCTCTGAAGACAGTGAGCCCTTCCTTGAGGCTCAGCTGAAACCAGTTTTTAAGGGTCACACGGTTCCCTGTCCAATTGTGGAAATACTCATGCCCGATTACCCCCTGGATATTCATAAAATCGTCGTCTGTGGCAGTTTTTGGGTTGGCCAGGACATATTTTGAATTAAAAATATTCAGTCCCTTGTTTTCCATGGCACCGGCATTAAAATCATTAATGGCCACAATCTGGTATAAATCTAGGTCATATTCAAGGCCGAACCGATCCTCATCCCATTTCATGGCCTGTTGAAGGGATTTCATTGCATGGTCACATTTATCAATATTTTCTTGTTCCGAATAGATTTTCAAATCAATCTTTTTCCCGGAGCGGGTGATAAAATTATCCTCTATGTATGACAAATTTCCTGCCACAAGGGCAAACAGATAACTGGGTTTTTTAAAAGGGTCCTCCCAGCGGACATAATGCCGATTATTATCAAGATCTCCGGATTTAACCAGATTCCCGTTGGAAAGCAGAACAGGATATTTGTCCCTGTCGGCAATAATAGTACAGGTATAAACAGACATAACATCAGGCCTGTCAGGAAAAGAGGTGATCTGCCGAAATCCCTGGGCCTCGCACTGGGTGCAAAGCGTATCTGAGGATAAGTACAATCCTTCCAAACTGGTATTCTTTTTTGGGTTTAATAGGCAGACAATTTCCAGGGTAAACCTGTCCGGTGTGCTGGCAAGCCTTAAAAAGTCTTCTCCTATCTGGTATTCATCGGCTAATAAAATCATTCCGTCGGCCACCACGGAAAGAATTTCAAAGTCTCCCTTGTCAAAAATAAGGGGAGAATATTGGTCTTCACTCTCCTTGTTTCTATGAATCTGCATGACAGATGTTACCCGGGTTTGATCTTCACTCATTTCAAAGGTGAGATCTATGGTATCAACCATAAACCCAGGAGGCTTGTAATCTTTTAAATAAATAGTCTTTGGTTTTTTCATAATAAAAACAAACTAAGGCAATCTTGGGGATTGTCAACAATAGGGTTGAGTGTGAAAAAAAGTACCCAATAATTGGATAAAAATTAACATATTAGGAAAACTTTTTCACATACTATCATTTTTTTCTCTAAAAAAACACTGTTTTGGCGGTGGCATGTAATTCGCATTGACACATTGCATAATTATTTTTAAGATTGTCCAAGAAAGTTAATGCTCAATAAAAAAGAAAGTGAAATATAAACTTCATCAATGTCAACGCTGTATTAAGTGCGTTTGTTGTTTTCATTTTTAGTCTCTTGATACAAATAGAAAGGATTTCAGACACAGCATGGCAGAACTTTATCAGCAGTCAGCAGCGCTAAAACCGCAACAGATACTTGAAATAATAATTAGGCGCAGATGGCTTATTATTATCCCGTTTTGCTTTTTTCTTACTTTGGGTCTTTTGCATACTCTTACTGCACCTAAAACATACCGAGCATCCACAACAATTCTCATTCAACCCCAAAAAGTGCCGAGGAACTATGTCCAGTCAATTGTCACAACAGACATTGGTCAAAGAATTAATAGTATTTCCCAGCAGATACTAAGCAGAACAAATCTTGAAAAAATAATTCAAAAATATAGGCTTTTCCAGGATTCCCCTGGTATGTATCAAGAGGATAAAGTCAATAGTGTTAGAAAACGGGTTGCAGTGACGCAGCAAAGCGCCAGGAGACGAGGCACGGAAGCTTTTTCTGTATCATTTACCGGCAGCAATCCTGATACGGTAATGAAAATTGCCAATGAGTTGGCAGGTTTTTTTATGGACGCAAACCTCAAAGCAAGAGAAACACAGGCCATCGGGACCAGTGAATTCCTTGAATCAGAACTTGAAAAAATCAAAATAAAACTTGAAAATAGGGAAAAAGCACTTGCAGCATACAGGGCAATACATATTGGCGGATTGCCAGACGAGCTGGAAACAAACTTAAGGACCCTTGACAGACTTCAGCTGCAGCATACCGACGCTTTAAATGCGTTAAGGGATAACCAAAATGCGGCAAATCTCTTGAAAAATCAAATTTCAAAACTAAAGGAAATGTCACAAAGTGGTGCTGCAGCTTTGCAGTTGGATGGCACTTTTGTGGGAACTGGGTTATCAACAACAGAACAGCAACACGGGGCGGAAAAAAGACAATTGGATGAGCTGCTTTTAAAATATACGGCCAAACATCCGGAAGTTATTAAATTAAGCAAAAGTGTTGCCAAACTTGAGCAAAGAATAAAAAAGGAAAAAGAGGAAAAGCATATTGCAAGGTCGGGTCAGAATCCTGAGCCTGATAATACCCGGTCTGTATCTCCCAATGATAATATTGTATTCCAGCACGAACTTAATCTTAAACAAATGGAAATGGAAATTCTAAACATAAAAACAAGTATCCAAAAAATTAAACAAGCAATGCTGGTTTATCAGAAAAGAGTTGAGGATACACCGAAAAGAGAACAGGAAATTCAATCTATTCAAAGGGACTACAACAACATAAGAGAAAGTTATAGTTCTCTTCTTGCCAGACGCCTCGAGGCTGAACTTGCGGTCAATATGGAAAAGAAACAAAAGGGTGAACAGTTCCGTATCCTCGATTATGCAAGGCTCCCCGAGAAACCAATGTCGCCTGATGTAAGGAGGCTTTTTATGCTTTCCCTTGCAGTCGGTCTTGGCTTTGGCGGGGGGATTATCTTTTTGCTTGAATTCCTCAATCCGGTTATAAGAGGCGAAGAACAGATTGAAACAGAAATCGGTCTGCCAATACTTGCTTCAATTCCGCCCATAGTACAGCCGGGTGATAGCTGGAAAAAATGGATTGAAGGTGCGGCATTTGCCATTGTTTTCTCTTATGCCGGTACAGTCCTTCTGGTTTTTGGTCTTTTAAATATAAAAGGGATTGACAAAATACTCAGTTTGTTTGAAACCTATAGCAACCTTTAAAATCGGAGTGATGAGTTGGGAAAAATTTTCAAAGCACTGGAAAAATCGCAGCAAAATATTGAAAATGTACTAAATGCAGTAGATGATGTCGGAGCTGAAATATCATCTGACTTCCCTGGCCAAGATCTGCCTGTTCCTGATATTGAAGAGATCTCTTTTGCCATTGATCCCATGCTGGTTAGCGGCCTTGATCCACAATCCATAGAGGCAGAAAAATTCCGAATTTTAAAAAATAACATTCTTTTCCCGAGAAAGGGTGATCCGGCAAAATCAATCATGATAACCAGTACTGCTCCGGGTGCAGGAAAATCCTTTGTGGCTGCGAATCTGGCAATCAGCATTGCACAGAGCATAGATGAACATGTTTTTTTAATGGATTGTGACTTGAGATCTCCATCCATCCATTCTTTGTTCGGATTTGATGAAATTCAAGGATTAAGTGAATACCTTTCCGAGGCAAAATCGTTATCATCGCTGCTGGTTAAAACTTTTTTGGAGAAACTGACCATACTTCCGGCCGGGAAAATTCCCTTCAACCCTTCGGAACTTTTATCGTCTGATCAGATGAGAAGGCTTATTCAAGAGGTTAAATTAAGATATATTGATAGATACATTATTATTGATACGCCTCCGCCCTATCTAACCTCAGAAACAAATGCAATATCCAGACAGGTAGATGGAATAGTGATTGTAGTACAACAGGGAAAAACACGGAAAAAAGATGTTTTAGATCTTATAGATATTTATGGCAGAGAGAAAATTATTGGTATTGTGTCTAATTTTGCTAAGAAGAAAATCGGCTACGGATATGGAAAATATGGTTACGGTAAATATGGGACAGGATTAAAAAATGCTTAGGCTTTTAAAACAATATTTTCCCATACGAAACATCCTTTTCTTTTTATTTGAGGGTGTTGTCATATACGGATCTGTAGTTATGTCTTCATTTCTGTTAACTGAGTCCCATTCTTTTTTATTTGATCTTTTTTTATTCCTGAAGATAGGTCTGATTACCTTGATTTGCCAGGTCTGCCTTTATTATAATGACCTCTATGATTTTGAAATTGCATCCTCTATTCCCGAGGTCAGCATCAGACTTCTTCAGGTGCTTGGTGTAACATCAATTGCCCTGGCGATGATTTATTTTATATTTCCCGTTGCAATCATTGATCAAAAAATATTTATTCTAGGCATTCTACTATTGTTCGTTTTGATTATCGGCTGGAGGATTCTTTACATCTGGATTTTAAACAAGGGACTTTTTAACGAAAGTGTTATTATCTTGGGTTCCACGCCACTTGCTTTTGATATTATCAGCAAAATAAATGAAACCATTGACTGCGGGTACACGGTTGGCCTTTTAATCCCGGACTCAGATAAAGAAAACATTGAAAAAACGATTTCTGATAAAACTCATATTGATTATAACAGAGAGAACTTTTGCGAAATCGCTTTGGGATTAGGAGTTAAAAAAGTGGTAGTAGCATTAAAAGAACAAAGGGGGGATTTCCCTGCGAAAGAATTGCTCAATTGCAGAACGGCAGGGCTTGATGTGCTTGAAGGCAGCAGTTTCTATGAGATGTTGACCGGAAAACTGCTTGTAACAAAAATAAAACCTTCATGGCTGATCTTTTCAGAGGGGTTTAGAAAATCCAGGCTTCTTACATTTGTCAAACGTCTGGAAGATATCTTTATTTCAAGTCTCATGTTAATTCTTTTATCGCCGCTGCTTCTGCTTACATCTATTGTGATCAAGCTTGAATCCAGAGGACCGGTTCTCTTTTCCCAGGACAGGGTGGGACAGAATAAAAATGAATATATGATGCATAAATTTCGATCAATGGTTGAAAATGCAGAAAAACAAACAGGACCGGTCTGGGCTCAACCCGATGATGATAGAATTACCCGGATAGGTAAAATAATAAGAAAATTCAGAATTGACGAATTGCCCCAGTTGTGGGATGTCCTAATGGGCAGAATGAGTATGGTAGGACCCAGGCCGGAACGTAAATGTTTTACGGATGAACTTGAAGAAAAGATCCCCTACTATGGGGAACGATTTAAAGTAAAACCAGGTTTGACAGGCTGGGCACAAGTTTCATATGGTTATGGAGCAACAATTGAGGATGCCATAGAAAAACTGAACTATGACCTTTTTTACATAAAAAATTTATCCATCACCATGGACCTAGTTATAATAATCAGAACGGTAAAAACAGTATTGTTTGGCAAAGGCGCCAGGTAATATTGTAGTCAATTTGCTGTAAAACATAATTTGCGTGTAATGGAAGTCGATGTAATCGAAGGAGCGGAGCTATGTTCTTATTAAGAAATTTACAAAAATATTTATTCATTTGTTTTGTATTATGCTGGGTTTGCCTGCCGTCTATCTGCCTTGCAGACAAAGGTGCAGCCCCCTATAAAATAGGCGTTGGTGATATTCTGCGCATCAACACCTGGAAGGAACCTGATCTTTCTTTAGGGGCTGCATTGGTGAGAAGTGACGGCAAGATAACCTTTCCCCTGATTGATGATATACAGGCCCAGGGGGTATCCACCATGGCGCTTAAAGCAGAAATTGAAAAAAAGTTAGCAGAGTATGTGGAATCCCCCAATGTTACCGTTACCCTGGAAAACCCCGTCAGCCAGAAATTCTATATTTTGGGGGAAGTGATAAAGACCGGAGAATACCCCATTATTAAAAAACTAACGGTTATGCAGGCATTTGCACTTTCAGGCGGCTTTACAGAATGGGCCTCCAAGAATAAAATCATCTTGATTCGGCGAAGTGATGGAAAAGAGACGACCACTATCATTAAATACAATGACATTCTTAAAGGTGATTTTAGCAAGGATATTTCCCTAAAGGCTGATGATACCATAATTGTTCCATAAACCTTTTAGCATAAGGCGGTGTGACATGAAATTTTTTGAAAACATCCTGATACTTTTTTTTGCAATACTTTTTTTTGCCTCACCTGCTTTTTCTAAAGTCATAACCGAGTTTGTCCCTTCTCTATCCATTTCAGGAGAGTATACAGATAACTATTTCAGGACTGAAGACGATAAAGATGACGAGTATATGACTATTTACGGGGCAGAGCTTTCTTTTGGAGTAATTGGCCAAAAGGGAAATTTATTTTTAACCTATGCGCCTGAATATACGGATCATAACGAGTTTAGTGAAAACGATTTCTGGCGCCATGAAGCCGCTATTAATGGAAGTTACCAGGCCACCAGGAATACAAGTTTAACGTTTTCTGAAAGGTTTGTCAGAGACCTGAATCAATCGGTAAGAACAAATAATTTTAAAGAGCATGATACAAATGATACTTCTGTGGGAATTGTCCATCAGTTTGGTAAACGAGACTCCTTTGGAATAAACTATACCTATTCGTTTGACCTATATGATGAAGCCAATCTTGACGAGTTTAAACGCCATAACCCCAGCGCATTTTTCGGCTATTGGTTTTCACCAAAATGGGGATTTGATACAAATCTTTCCTATTCAAACACTAAGTATGATATTTCCATTAATGATCCTGAGACATGGTCCGGGGATATTAGATTATTGCGGATGATTAATAGACATCTTGATATATACGCAAAATATGCTCAGTCATCTACCGACCAGGACTTAGGTTCCTACGATATATACCATCCCTCAATCGGTTTTGACTGGAGACCGACTGATGATTCTGGAATACTCCTCGGGATCGGTGTTCTCTTTCAAAATTGGGATATCGCCGACGATTACGATAAAGAAAGGTTCTTTTTAGATCTTGATATGTATAAAAGGTTTGATTTCACTAGAAGAAGTAGCTTATCAATCACTGGGACTACCGGATACGGTGATGTTGACCCGACGGCGGCAAGTCTTGGATTTAATATTTTTGGTCAGGCAGGTTTCTTTTATAGATATCAACTGCTAAAAAATCTTGCAACTGACATAAGCGGTTCCTATCGTGTCAATCAGTATGAAGAAGTCGGTTTCGTTGACAGGACTGATAATACCCTGGAGTTGGGGGCCGGTCTTGTCTGGACACCCTTAAGATGGTTGAGTATCGACCTGTCTTACTCATTCATAGATTTTGATACCGATGCTGTGGCAAGGGATGATTACCAGGAAAACATCGGAATGCTAACCTTTCGGTTCACCCCGTCACAACCGGTAAGATTTGAAGGTGATAGTCCCAGGAGATCCCTTGAAAATAAATTGTTTACCCCCCGTTAATAACATTTTAAAAAAGAGAATAAAGTTTAAATGAACATTACAATTATTGGAACCGGATATGTGGGGCTTGTTACAGGTGCCTGTTTTTCGGAAATGGGCAGTACTGTAACTTGCGTGGATGTCGATGAAACAAAAATTAGTAATCTGAAAAATGGTATCCTTCCCATTTACGAACCCGGGTTAGAAAACCTGGTCATTCAGAATTATAAGGAAAATCATCTAACTTTTACGACAAATCTTGGAAAAGCAGCAGAAGACTCTAACCTGTTCTTTATTGCCGTTGGTACACCCCCGGGTGAAGATGGCTCTGCCGATCTGCAATACGTATTAGAGGTTGCAAAAGAAATCGGTCAACACATAAACGAGTATTCTGTCATTGTCAATAAATCAACTGTTCCCGTGGGCACTGCAGACAAAGTAAAAAAAGCAATTCAAATTCAATTGGATAATCGGGGGCTTACCATTGAATTTGATGTGGTCTCAAATCCTGAGTTCTTAAAAGAAGGGGCTGCTGTAAATGATTTCCTTAAACCGGACAGGATAGTTGTGGGTGTAAATTCCGACCGGGCAGCGAAAATTATGAAACGGTTGTATGCACCCTTTTCCAGAAACAAGGATAAACTGATTCTGATGAATGTACGGGATGCAGAAATGACCAAATATGCAGCCAACTCAATGCTGGCTACAAAGATATCCTTTATGAATGAAATCTCCAATATTTGCGAAGGCCTCGGGGTGGATGTCGAAAATGTTAGAAAAGGCATTGGTTCCGACTCAAGAATTGGGTACTCATTTATTTATCCCGGATGCGGATACGGAGGATCATGCTTTCCCAAGGATGTAAAAGCCTTAATTCGTACCAGCCGTGATTTAGGAATTGAACCAGAGCTTTTAAACTCAGTTGAAAAAAGAAACACATTCCAGAAATTAGTCCTCCCCACAAAAATTAAAAAACGATTTGGTGAAGATCTTTCACACAAAACATTTTGTGTCTGGGGACTCTCTTTTAAGCCGGGAACAGATGATATGCGAGATGCCTCATCAATTGTTCTCATTGATGAACTCTTAAAAGCAGGTGCTCGTATAAATGCTTATGATCCCATTGCAATGGATCAGGCAAAAAAAGAATTACCTGGAGAATGGTTCAAAGACAATAAACTTCAGTTTTCAGGCAATCAATACACTGCCATTGAAAAGGCAGATGCACTAATTCTTGTGACAGAGTGGAAAGCATTCAGGCAGCCGGATTTCAAACAGATGTCAAATAAGATGAACAAAAAAATTATATTTGACGGTAGGAACCAGTATGACCCTGAAGAATTAACAGAGTACGGGTTTGAATACCATGGCATTGGAAGAGAATAAAACAATACTCCTGACCTTTGATGTTGAAGACTGGTTCCAGGTAGAAAATTTTAAAGAATATATTCCCTTTTCATCCTGGAACAATCATTCCTTGAGAGTCGAAAAAAATATCCACTTGATTCTTGACCTTTTGGATAAATTCAGTTTCAAACCCAAGGCCACTTTTTTTGTTCTCGGCTGGATAGCCAAAAAGCTTCCAAACATGGTAAAAGAAATAGGGGACAGAGGCCATGAAATCGCTTCCCATGGAAACCTTCATCACCTATGTACAAAACAGTCCTTTGAGGAAGTAAAACAGGACCTGATTGCAGGGAAAGCCCTACTTGAGGACATTCTGGGCAAACGCGTTTATGGATACCGCGCACCCAGCTTTGCTATAAACAATGATATTTTGAAAATCATTAAAGAAACAGGCCATGTTTATGATTCCAGCTTCAACTCTTTTTCTATGCATAAAAGATACGGAACCATTGATCTTCCCGACAGCACTGAAAAAAACGGCGCCTTCAAAATCTCAAATAATTTTTTTGAACTGCCCATTAGCAATCTTAGTATCAATAAAAAAATTTTTCCCCTTGGAGGCGGAGGCTATTTTAGATTAATACCTTTCCCCATATTTAAACTCGGTATGAATTATGTTCTAAAAAAAGACAAAACCTTCCTTTTTTATTCCCACCCCTGGGAATTTGATTCGGACCAACCAAGGGTAAAACAGGCTTCAAAAAGCTTTAAATTCCGACATTATATTAACCTTAACAAAACGCTTAAAAAATGTGAATCAATGATAAATAATTTTAAAAATCTGAAATTTACAACCTGCATTGATTATCTTGGTGAAAAAAAATGAAAATTCATTTAATAGCTGCTAGACCCAATTTTATGAAAATTGCCCCTCTTTATCATGAACTCACAAATAGAGAAGGGTTTGAACCTGTAATTGTTCACACGGGTCAGCATTATGATCTCAACATGTCTGATATTTTTTTCCAGAATCTGGGACTTGTTGAACCCCACATCCACTTGTCTGTTGGCAGTGGAACCCATGCCCAGCAGACTGGCAATGTCATGATAGCCTATGAAAAAATATTAATGGCTGAAAAGCCAGATCTTGTAGTAGTTGTCGGAGATGTAAACTCCACTGTAGCAGCAACCATTGCAGCTGTAAAACTCGGTGTAAAAACAGTCCACCTTGAAGCAGGACTCCGATCTTTCGACAGAACAATGCCTGAAGAAATAAACAGGATAATCACTGATTCTATTGCTGATATTCTCTGGACTCCATCTGCAGATGGTGATGAAAATCTGAAAAAAGAAGGTGTGGCTGACGAAAGAATTGAACGTGTCGGAAACATAATGATAGACTCCCTTGATAACAGATTCAGGAGGTATCCAGGAAGAAACAACCTATCTTGGAATTCCTTGTCTTACATTAAGGCCTAATACAGAGAGGCCAGTAACCATAACCCAAGGTACGAACAAACTGTGCACCCCGGATGAGATTTCTGAAATGGCTGACAAAATTATATCAGGGCAGTTCATTAAAGGAACCATCCCAGACCTCTGGGATAGTAGAATAGCAGACCGTGTAGCAGACAGTATCCAGCAGACAGTGTTCAAACGACGACGCACATTTGAATGAAACCGGCAGAAAATTGTAGTTCAAAAACTTTAAAAAACTTTAAAAATTTATAAAAAATATGAATAATTTCCATAAAAATAAACCCCATATTATAAGCTGGTTTTTTTTATCTCTATTAATAACAGGTTGTATTATTGCTTTTTTCCCTGTTTTTCAAAAATTGGTTTTAAGCTGGAGTACTTCAGATGACTACTCTCACGGGTTTCTGGTTATTCCCTTAAGCCTGTTTATTATCTGGTCTAAAAAAGAAATATTAAAAAAAGTCTCAAGAAATCCATCAATATCGGGATTATTTTTGATTCTGTTTTCCCTTGTTGTATATATTGCAGCATACTATGCTGAAATAGCAACAGTTGCATCCTTTTCACTCGTGAGTCTCATTGCTGGTATGATAATCTACTATTTTGGTTTTTCCATGTTAAAAGAACTTGCATTTCCGGTTACATTCCTTCTGTTTATGATACCAGTCCCGGCACAAATATACGCATCACTTACTCTGCCTTTGCAACTGTTTGTTTCATCCATAAGCTCTTCAATTTCAAGTGCAATTGGAATTCCTGTCTTTAGAGATGGCAATATCATTCAAATCCCTGAACATACGCTCCAGGTTGTTACAGCATGCAGTGGCCTTCGATCAATGGTTTCTCTAATGGCATTAGGTGCAGTATTTGGGTTTTTTTCACTAAGGTCAAATTTATTAAAAACAATTTTGTTCTTAGCAGGAATACCCATATCTATTTTTGTAAATTTTATTCGCATTTTTTTAATGATTTTGGCCTTCCATTACTTTGATTTTGATTTAACTAAAGAATCTATCCATACACTGTTTGGTGTTGCAATATATATTTTGGCTTTAATTGCGGTTTTTGCTGTGCAGAAAGGAATATCAATTTGGGACCAAACCTAATAAATCGTTATTTAATTGTCATAGTCTGTTTTGCTATAACTGCCTTTACAATATATCAAAAAGACAACAACCCAAATATCAGTAAAGACAAATCAATCAACCAGGTGGTTGAAAATATTGCAACTGAATGGAAAATATCAGACAAAATAGATCTGAATGATAAAGTAATAATGGCACTAGACCTTGACGATTATGTATTTAAAACCTTTTATAAAAGCAACTATCAAGTTTCCCTTTATGTCGGCTATTATTATTCATCAAAAAAAATATCAGCCGCTCATTCACCTCTTGTCTGCTATCCCGGCCAGGGCTGGGATATTTCAAACAAAAAAAAATCAAAAGAAATAATTGGGAAACATCTAATAAATTTAATGTCAATGGAAATAACCAACAGCGGAAAAAAAGAATTAATAATATACTGGTTTCAGATATATGATAAAACTTCAACAGGAACTTTTATCCAAAAAATGTATTCTCTGTTAAACATGATAACCCGAAAAAGCAGTGAAAATGCCTTTGTCAGAGTTTCTATTCCCATGAATAGTTTAACAAGTGAAAAAGCTTATAATATTGGTATTGATTTTATTAAAGACTTTTACCCTGGATTTTTAGATTATATCCAGGAGAGCAGTTGATTCCCATGCAGATATTTTGCATTTTTATTTTTTTGCTGACTATTTTTTTATGCAGTACAACATACTTCCTGTTTCCCCTTGCGCTTGCGGCGACAGGAAAAATTTTTCCATTCGATATCCATAAAAAAAAAATCACTCCTTTTGTTTCCATAATTATTTCAGCATATAATGAAGAGAATGATATTGCCAACAAAATTAAGAACACACTCTCCCTGGATTATCCTGAAGATAAATTTGAAATACTCATAGGCTCAGACGGCTCCACTGATAATACAGCAAATATAGTAGAACCTCTAACCGGCAAAAAATTAATCTTTCATAATTTCCAAAATAACAGGGGTAAAACAACAGTCCAGAATGATCTTGTACAAGTCTCAAAAGGCGATATCCTTGTGTTCACAGATGCAGCATCTTTCCTGCCACCGGATTCTTTAAAAT
Source organism: Desulfobacteraceae bacterium (assembly GCA_003353855.1). GTDB lineage: Bacteria > Desulfobacterota > Desulfobacteria > Desulfobacterales > Desulfobacteraceae > NBML01. Next base: position 14,011 of record PIVS01000003.1, on the reverse strand, counting down.
ATTTGATGCAAAACTTTGCTGATAACCGGGTAGGCTGTGTGGCTGGCAAGTTGCGTTTTGTAGATACTAACAAAAACTTAACCACACAGAGCCAAGGACTGTACTGGCGTTATGAAGTATTGATTAGGAAACTTGAATCAAGCCTTGGACGCCTTATTGGAGTAGATGGTCCCTTGTATGCAGTCAGAAAAGAATGCTATGTCCCCCTGAATGCAAACATAATAAGCGATTTAATAACCCCGCTCTTAATTCTGGAACAAGGGAAAAAAGCAATTCTGGAAACACAAGCCTATGTAGATGAAAAACCAACACAAAAAAGTCAGGACGAATTTTCCACACGCCGCCGTATTACTTTAAGGGGAATGATAGGGATTTTTTCCCATACAAATATCATAAATCCATTTAAGCACCCATTAATAAGTTTGCACATATTCACCCATAAGATTTTACGCTGGTTTGTAGGTCCGCTTGTGTTTCTTAACATCGTAGCCCTTTCAGGATTGCTCATACTAAATTATTTGCCAGCAAAAATACTGCTGCCTTTATATGTTTTGTTTTTTCTTGCAGCTTTCCTGGGCTGGATTTTTGAAAAGCTTGGGAAAAAAAATAAAGTTTTAACCATTCCTTTTTATTTCTGCCTTGTAAATCTTGCAGCAACGTTTGGAATCATTGATTTTTTTAGAAAGAAACAGGCAATAACCTGGCATACGGTGCGGGATTAATCGTAATATTGATGATGGCAACCACTTATATACCAATCCTTGAATACCATGATCTAATTAAAGAGTTTAGGGATAAATCATCTTTTCATTCTCCCTATGTCCTTGATCCTCAAAAATTTTATGATCAATTAAAATGGTTGAAGGAGAATAGTTTTAAGACAATTTCAGTTGATGATCTATTTAATAATAGGATTATTGAAAAAGCAGTCATTCTCACCTTTGATGACGGGCATATCAGCAATTATGAATGTGCATTGCCTCTCTTGCAGGAGTTTGGTTTTCAGGCCACCTTCTTTCTTGTCGCTCAATTTATTGGGCAAGAAAACTATCTCACTGTTGAACATATCCAGGAGATGCAGAAGGCCGGAATGCATTTTGAGAGTCATTCATTAACTCACCCCTACCTCCTGGCGCTAAGTAGAAAAGTGATGGTCCGTGAGATTACAGAATCAAAAGCTGTCATTGAGAAAATTGTAAACAAAAACATTAATCATTTTTGTATCCCCTATGGTTTTTATAACAAAGATCTCATTCAATACGCTAAAAATGCAGGTTATAAAAGCGTAGTGACAGAGAAGATGGGGTATTATTCACCTAACATGAATTCATTTAAGGTACTGCCTCGCTTCACAATGAAAGCAAAAATGAATCAAAATGAGTTTGTACATATTATGACTCAACAACGAAACAAGATGATACCACAATATTGTGTTGAAAATGTTTTATATCTGGCAAAGAAGGTTCTTGGATTTAAAGGGTATATGCGGATTAAATCCCTGATTGCCCAGTCCGCCATGAAAAGAGTTGGAAACATGTTTTGAAAATATTACATGTAATTGACAGCGAGGGATTTTATGGCGCGGAAACCGTACTTATTGATCTTGCAGCCGAACAAGGAAGAAATGGAGTTCAGGCAACTATTTTGAATATGCGGCCCTGTCCTGTGGGAGATCAGTCTCTTGAAGCCGAAGCTCGCAAGCAAGGACTTGAATTTGCTATAATACCCCTGAAGTCCGGTCTGGATATCATAGGTGCCAAAAGGATAGTACATTATGCCCGGAACAACCATTTTGATATTATCCATAGTCATGGGTATAAAGCAAACATACTTCTGGGACTGATGCCCGGATGGCTGCGGAAATTACCTATAGTAACAACGCTGCATGGTTGGTGCAGCACAAAGAAATTTACAAAACTCTGGCTCTTTGAGCAGCTTGATCGTGTCTCTTTAAAGTTTATGGATGCAGTTGTGGTGGTGAATAAATCCATGACCACACATCCCTATTTACAAAATCGACAAATGAAAATTCAGGTTGTCAACAATGGCATACCAGAAATTAATTTTGACACCTCCTGTTTAGAACCACGCATCAAGAAATTTTGTGCTCACGGGTTTATACTTGGTGCCATTGGCAGATTATCAAAGGAAAAGGGCTTTGATAATCTTATTGTTGCACTATCCTTGTTAAGGAAAAAAGAAATATCTGTTCGACTTGTGATTATAGGTGAGGGACCTGAACGTGAAAATCTTGAACAGGAAATAAAAAAATATGATCTTCAGCAATATGTATGTCTTGCAGGCTATCAACAAACAGCAAAAAATTATCTTAAACTTTTTGATATGTTCGTTATGCCCTCTTTAACTGAAGGCCTTCCAATTACCTTGCTTGAAGCTATGCAAGCACAAGTGCCAATTGTAGCAAGCAATGTAGGGGGGATCCCCTACATAATAAAGCACGAGGAATCAGGCTTCCTATTCCCAAAACAATCAATAGAAGATTTAATTGTTTGTATTTGCAATTGTATCAACCAAAATGAACTGTCTAAGGAAATGACAGCGACGGCATATGAGAAGGTCATGAAGCATTATTCATCAAAAGTGATGTCTCAATCATATCTTGAAATATACTCTAAGATAAACATGAAAGTTCAGAGATGAATTTAGCTGGGAGTATAGACAACCTATATAATAATGCCAATGATAAGATAATATTGTGTACTATAGCTTTTGCAATTTTATCTTCCGTAATTTTGATATGTACATATTTTTATTATGTCCCACTTGGGGTAGATGGTGGATGGTATAGTTATCCAGCATATGAATTATCTAAAGGGGAAGATCCAAATACTAATTTATTGTCAATACAAGAACTACAAGAGAAAAAAGGAATAAATGCTAAATTTGGTTTTTCTACACGAAAATTACGGTTAATACCAGTTTCCTTGTGGATTAAACTAATGGGGTACAATATTACGAGACTAAAATATTATAGTTTACTTGAACTATGTATATTATTTATTTTGGTTTTTTATACTTTTTTAATTCATGCAAGTACTGTTAAAAAAGCGCTATTATTTTGGTGCATTTTTATTACGGATAGCCTCATAATTTCTTTGGGTGCTAGTGATGTACGACCAGACTTAGCTGTTGCAATTGTTTCGATTTTATCATTTATTGCAATTTCAAAAATAATAAAATCTATTGATATTCTTTGGTTATTTGTAGGTGGAATATCCTGTTTTTTCTTGTTTTCTTTTCATATAACAGCAGCATTACCTTTATCTTTTATCGTTTTTTATACATTATGTGCAATTATTGTTTTTTGGAGATCTTTAAACTTAGCACAGATATATTCTTTGGTAATTATTATATTATCAGGAGTGTTAGGTGTTCTATACTCTAAATCAATTGTCAATATATTTTTGCCTACAAAAATAATTCCTAATTTAAAATCCCCTCCTTTATTTGATAAAATTTCTACATTAATTTCAAGCGGATTCGTACCAATTATATCTAAAGAGTTTCACAGGTGGACAGAATATTTTTTTATATCTAATTATGCTAATTTTCTTTTATTAATTACAGGTATTATGCTCTGCATATACTATTCGTACCTTTTAATTACCTCGCAACCACGAACTGTAAGAATATCTAAACCAACAAAGGAATTTTTAATAACATTTTTTAGTTGTTTTGTATCAATAATTGTTCTTGCTTTAATGGACCCTCATGATACTCCTCATCATGCTGTTCCATTAATTCCTTTTTTTATTTTATTGATCTTAAAAGTTGTTGAATTAATGGGAAAAGAAGAGAAAAAAGCTATTTTTTTTATACTCTTCATAATAATGTTGTCTTCCAGTTTAAAAATTGCTTTAAGTGCTAAAATTACCATAAATAGTATCCAGAACAATTATAGCAATACAAAAGTAGAAGAAGCTTTGCAAAATGAATTTTCACCTGAAAAAAAATATTTAATAATTTGTCCAACTGAGTTATGGCCTTATTTTCCAGAGAATTCAAATATAACAATTGTTGATAAAAGATACCTCAAAAAAAGAAATGAACTATCAGGTTATATTAATCAAGTTGATTATATTGTATTAAATAATGAGTTGCACACAACTGGAATTAAAGATACAATATATAAGTGGTTTCCAGAAATAAAACATAAAACTATAGCTCGAATTGGAAATTCAAATAGTCTTGACGCATTTGAAATAGTAAAGTTATATTATGATTAATTTATTCCTTATAACTCATTGCCTTAAATTTAGACGAGATCTTTACAAGATAAGCCCACACTGCCAATTACAACATTTTGAACAAAAAATTTTATAAATCAGTACTCAAAAGAGTCCTTTAGAACCAAAATCGAACCTTTTTTAAGAGGCAATCGGCTGATAACCAGCCCGATTTTACCTTATATAAGGTCTTTTGCAGGGTAGGGCTTTTTTCTCTCAGATTGGAGCAAAAACTGATAATTCAAAGGCCTTAAAAAATGGAAAAAATCATGAAGGGGATTATTCTTGCTGGAGGTGCCGCGACGCGGCTCTACCCTATTACAAATGTAGTTAGTAAACAATTATTAGCAGTATATGACAAACCAATGATTTATTATCCTTTATCAGTGCTTATGCTTGCAGGAATCCGGGAAATTTTAATCATTTCAACGCCCAGGGATTTGCCTCTTTTTAGAGAACTCCTTGGCGATGGTTCCCAATGGGGTGTTTGTTTAACATTTGCGGAGCAGAAACAGCCCAAAGGCATTGCACATGCTTTTATTATAGGGAGAAACTTTATTGGAAAAAGCAAAGTCAGTCTAATTCTTGGGGATAATATTTTTTATGGACAGGGGTTTCAAAAACTCCTCTTGGAAGCGGTGAACCTTAAAAAAGGTGGATATGTTTTCGGCTACTGGGTAAATGATCCGGAACGTTATGGTGTTGTTGAGTTTGATGAATCACTTAATGTTATAAGTATAGAAGAAAAACCCATAAAACCAAAAACTAATTATGCTGTTCCGGGACTCTATTTTTACGATAATGATGTAACTTTGATTGCAGAAAATGTTAAGCCTTCCGCCCGCGGAGAATTAGAGATTACCGATATAAACAGGGAATATTTTAGACAGGGGAATCTTAAAATAAAATTATTGGGTAGAGGCTTTGCGTGGTTGGATACCGGCACCCATGACTCCCTTCTTGATGCAGGAAATTTTGTCGCAACTATTGAGAAAAGACAAGGCCTGAAAATGGCTTGTATAGAAGAAGTCGCCTATCGGATGGGGTTCATTGATTCCAATCAGGTAGAAGAACTGGCTAACGGTCTGGTGAACAGCGGGTATGGTCAATATCTGCTGAATATGCTGAATTATGAGGTTCGAGGAGTAATGCGGAATTAACCTGGCCATACAGAAAATTCAAATGGACTTTACTATTTTATAAAAATATAATGGAAAATTATCAACAGATCATGCTAAAGGGATTTCATTGATGAAAAATCTCCTTGTTACTGGTGGTGCAGGATTCATTGGCACAAATTTTGTCTATTACTGGATGGATAAATACCCGGAAGATCATATCGTGGTGTTAGATGCATTAACCTATGCCGGAAATAAAGATAATTTATCAGAAGCTGAAAAAAAATCTAAATTTGAATTTATCCATGGCGATATTCGGGATCAACCCCTTGTTGAATCACTTCTTGTAAACCACAAAATAGATACAATAGTACATTTTGCAGCTGAGTCCCATGTGGACAGATCCATCCATGGCCCGGATAAATTTATCAACACCAATGTTGTTGGAACCCATACTCTGCTTAAAGCAGCAAAAAAGAACTGGTTTAACGAAAAATTTGAAAACCATCGTTTTCACCATATTTCAACAGATGAAGTATATGGCTCTTTAAAATCAGATGATCAACCATTTACTGAAACAACACCCTATGCACCCAGTTCTCCATATGCTGCAAGTAAAGCCGCGTCAGATCATCTGGTACGAGCTTACCACAAAACCTATGGACTGCAAGTAACGATCAGCAACTGCTCCAATAATTATGGACCATACCAATTTACTGAAAAACTGATTCCATTAATCATAACAAATGCGCTTAATGGGAAGGCCTTACCTGTCTACGGAGATGGAAAACAGATCCGTGACTGGTTGTATGTGGATGATCATAACCTTGGTGTTGATCTTATTCTTAGAAAAGGAAAGGTTGGAGAAACGTACAATATAGGCGGTAACAATGAATATACGAATATAGATATTGTCAAACTTGTATCTAGTTTAATCCATAGGGAGGTTTTGCAAAACAAGGAACTTGTGAATAAGTTTCCAAATTGTCCCGCTGCACACGGCAAACATCCTGAAGAGCTCATTACCCCTGTTAAGGATAGGGCGGGACACGATCGCCGTTATGCCATCAACGCTGGTAAAATATCTTCAGAGCTCGGGTATTCTCCTGGAGAGTCTTTTGAAACCGGTATACAGAAAACTTTGAAATGGTTTCTGGACAATGAAACGTGGTGGCGAAAAATAATGGATGAAAGTTATAATGATTGGCTTAATTTAAACTATGACTAAAGTGATTTTTGCGCCGGTAGTTAATATTCTCAAAATTTAGAAAAGGACTCGGTATAAAGATTTTTTTTGATTGCTTTAAAAAAAACAGCATCTTCAAAAAGCGAGAGGCGACAGCATAGGTGCGTCCAGATGCAAAGAAATGGTACTTAAGGCATCAGATAAAGCAAAATAGGGTTAAATTTAAATGATTTTAGGTAAAAATCGGAGAAATCATGAATAAAAGAGTCGCCATTGTTCAATCTAATTATATCCCTTGGAAAGGATATTTTGATTTAATTAATTTTGTTGACGAATTTATCCTTTATGATGATATGCAATACACAAAGAGAGACTGGAGGAATAGAAATAAAATCAAGACAAAAAATGGTTTCAAATGGCTTACAATACCTGTAAAAATAAAAGGTAAATACCTGCAAAAGATCAGGGAAACAGAGATAGATGATATCGATTGGAATAGCAAACACTGGCGGTTCATCACTGAAAATTATTCTAAAGCTCCATATTTTAAAGATTACCGGGATGAATTTGAAGAATTATATATTGAATGTGATGAAAATCTACTTAGCCGGATAAACCATAGATTTATCATGAAGATCTGCCAATTAATCGGAATAAAAACCAAGATTTCATTTTCAATGGAATATAAATTCAAAGGAGAAAAAACAGAAAAGCTTGTTGACTTATGTAAACAGGCTTCTGCAACTGAGTATATTTCAGGCCCTGCTGCTAAGAGTTATATTAATGAGGAGTTATTTGAAAAGGAGAATATAGCTTTAAGTTTCATGGATTACTCGGGGTATCCTGAATATAATCAACTTTTTCCACCTTTTGAACATTCTGTGAGTATTATTGATCTTATTTTTAATGAAGGACCTAATGTTAGAAATTATATGAAAAGTTTATAGAAAAATTATTCCATTGTAAATGTTCCTTTATCTGGATCATGTCTTTTAAAGTATCTTTAAATAACTTCATATTTTCATAAACAAATTGGAAGAAAGCACGATTACAAAAATTTATTGGCAATCATTATTTATAACAAGAAGGTAGATAATGGAAAAAATAAGTGTTGTAATACCGGTCTTTAATTCGGAAAAAACAATTGGCAATGTTGTAGAAGCGTTAAAAAACACTTTGTCTCAACGTACAGATTTCGAGATAGTGCTTGTTGATGATTATAGTAAGGATGATAGTAGAGAAGTTTGTAAAAAAATATCCCGGAAATACCAGTTTGTAAAAACAATTTGCCTCAATCGAAATTTCGGACAGCATAACGCGAGAATGGCGGGGCTTCATTTTGTTGCCGGGGATTATATTATTTTTATGGATGATGATCTGCAGAATCCACCCGAATCGGTTTATAAGCTGATTGAAGAAATAAAAAAGGGCTATGATGTAGTGTATTCTTTTTCAGAAAAAAAATCGCAATCCTATTTTAAAAATTTTGGAAGCGCCGTAAACAATAAAATGGCTGAACTGCTTTTGGGGAAGCCAAAACGGGTTCAGTTTTCCAGCTATTGCATAATAAATCGATTTTTAGCCAATGAGCTAAAAAAATATACTGGCCCTTTTCCTTATCCGGGAGGGATGATACTGCAAATAACATCAAAGATCGGTCGGGTTAAGATAGAACATCTAAAACGTATGCATGGCAAATCCAATTACACGTTAGCTAAACTGTTAAACCTCTGGTTGAATGGTTTTACAGGATTTTCAATAGTTCCGCTAAGGTTGGCATCAGTGCTGGGATTTGTTTTTTGTTTATTTTCAATGGCGTTTGTATTGTTTCTTGTTATGCGCAAAATATTTTACCCTTCATCCATCATAGCGGGGTGGACATCTGTTATTGTTATATCCATGTTTTCATATGGTGTAATAATGATGTTTTTAGGATTATTAGGGGAATATATCGGACGTTTGTTACTGTTTGTAAACAGAAAACCACAATTTGTTATTAGAGAAACAGTAAATATAGAAAAAAATACTGAAAATAATTAAGATAACTGATGGGGATTCTTTTTTACTTGGAAATGTCGTGGTCCATTAAAAGCAAGAAAGGTATCAAAATCATGATATTATAAGTTAATGACTTAAAGGAGGAGATATGAAAAAGGTTGTGATATTCGGGGGAAGTTCATTTGCCAAACAAGCTTATGTTTACCTTTCTCATGATAAGCATTTCGAAGTTGCAGCATTCACAATTAATAAAGACTATATACAAGAAAACGTCTTTATGGGATTGGAGATGGTTCCCTTTGAAGAGATCGAACAGAGATATCCAGCGGATGAATTTGCGATCTATGTTGCGATCGGTTACAGAAAATTAAATAAAATTCGTGAAAAGGCCTATTTACGCGTAAAGGAAAAAGGATATGAATTGATATCATATGTCAGCTCCAAAACTGCCAACTGGGGACATTTTGAAATTGGTGAAAATACATTTATGTACGGGAATGGAGCCATCATGCCTTTTGCCAGTATAGGAAATAATGTTATTATAGGAAGCGCCCTGATTGGAGAGAATTCAAAAATTGAGGATCATTGTTTCATATCCTCTCAATCAATAATATCAGGTAAGGTAAGTATTGGAAAGTATTCATTTGTTGGAAATAATGCCACAATTTCAACGGGAGTGAAGGTAGCCCGGGGATGCGTAATTGGTGCCGGTGCAATTATTCTGGAGGATACCGAGGCAGGTGGTGTATATCCTGGGATAAAAAGTAAAAAAATCCAACTAACCGCTATGGATTTGAAGTTTTTCAAATAGATGGATAAAGTATGGGATTGAAGAATGGTAACGTAGGAGGCAGCTTATGCAATTTTTAGATACAATAAACATAGCTCTAAAACTAAGTACACGCATCCCGTTTTATTTCAGGAGTCAGAAGTGGAGTCCTAAGAGACTGGAAAATTACCAGGATCTTATGCTTCAACGCCTTGTGAGACATGCCGGTAAAAATGTCCCCTATTATCGAAATCTTTTTAAGACAATTGGATTCGATACGGGAACATTTATGAATCGCGGGGATATGAAAAAGATTCCAATTTTAGATAAGGAAACATTAAGAACACATCAAGAAGAATTTATTGCTGATAATGCTGATAAATATGGCATCAGCTGGGATACTACGAGCGGTACCACAGGAACACCTTTAAAAATGATAATTGATCATTCTACCAGAGCAAATTACTATGCTGCTCTATTAAGGAGCTACAACTGGGCCGGGTATTTTTTTGGTAAAAAATCTTTTGGTGCAAAAAGCTACTTTTTCAAAACGGGCAAGGTCCATTTTAAGAGACTTTTAAACAATTACCGGTTAGATTCCAATAAATTGAATGAGAAAGCAGGTATTGAAGCCATTGCTTTTTTAAATAGAGTTAAACCAAAATTCTACCATGGTTATCCTTTTTCCCTTCTTACGTTGGCTCAATTTGCATTAAATAAAGGGATTGCCATGCATTTACCTGATTCTATTATTGTATACGGTGAGACATTATCAGACAGGAGAAGAGAATTGCTGGAAAGTATTTATGGGTGCAAGGTTTTTGATTTCTATTCTCTCCATGAATGCAGTGCAATGATTTCAGACTGCAACAATAATAAAAAACATTTTATTGAGGATTTTGCCTTCCATGAAGTTGTTGATAATGAGGATAATGTATTGGATAACGGTTGCGAAGGTCAGCTTATAGGAACCAGTTTCTATAATTATGGAATGCCGTTGCTTCGTTACAGGATTGGCGATACAGTAGTTATGGATGATAATCCCTTCCAATGTAAATGTGGAAGGCCATTCAGAATCGTAAATAAAATTATCGGAAGGCAAAATGATTATATAGAGACTGCTGACGGAAAACTTATTGGAAATGTTTTGGAGCACACAATTGATAATGCAAATGGAGTAATCATGTCACAAATCGTTCAGGACAGAATGAATCATGTTTATATAAACGTTGTGATAGATGACTCCTTTAATGATAATTCCGGTGCCCAAATAATGAAAGCATTCAGAAAAAGAGTCGGCGATGAAATGGAAATAGATATTAAAGTCGTCACGGAGCTTGAAAAAACCGCAGCAGGCAAGACTCAATTCCTGATGTCAAAGCTTGGTCATAAGTATATCTAATTTATTAAGCATCCCTTCAATTACTTGATATGAACCCGGGTTATGGGATTTGAAATTATACTGCCTTTAACCCAGATGTTATTGAAGTAAAAGGAAAAAATCCGGAGCAATATCCGTACTGGGAATATGAGGAAGAATAAATGATTCGTGCAAAGCTCTCAATCCTAAAATATACGAAAAAACAGCGTGATTTTGTGTCTGCAAAAAACACGAAAGATTAATCTAATTGAATACCATTAAAAATATAAGCAAAGCAGGCTGGTTTAAATGGCTGAAGCGAGTCGCTCTATGGGTGACCCCTGTCATTATTCTATACTGCATATTCAAACGTATTGACTTTGTTGAATTTAAAATAAGCCTTGCCCAAACAAATCCGTGGCTGGCATTACTCGGCCTGGCAGTCGCTCCATTTCTTATTTTAACCGGCGCTTTCAGGTGGCGTTATATGCTGTCTATATTCAATCCTTCAAACATTCCATATTGTTTTATTCTTAAAAATTACTGGATTGGCTCTGCTCTGGGATTTTTTTCTCCCGGGGCCATCGGATTTGATGCTTATCGCGTTATTATCAGTAGCCCTAAATTTGGCAGCCATACTTTTAATATAATTATCATTCTGATTGAAAAATATATCGCATTAATTACATGTATGTCCCTTATTGTTACTATTTACCCGTTTGTTTCAACTAACATAACCTCTGATATTAAAAAAATATATTACCTGGCTTATGTTGTTTTGTTTTGTTTAATAATTTTAATTTTTGTTATCAGCTTTGGATCCCGTAATTCAATAGTGCAAATAATCTTTAAAAAAATTGAACAGTACTTCAGTAAATCCCTTGGAAAGTTGCTGGTAAAGTTAAACCTCAATAAGAAAACCGAAGTCATCAATGTCCAATTTAAAGATATAGTAGCCTCACTTCAAAACACAAACTTTATAAAAGTAATATTGTTTTCATTTGGAATCCAATTTATCAGCGCTGTTAAAAGTCGGATATTTTTTTATTCACTGGGATATGAAATACCGTTTATTGTAAACCTTTTTATAGTTCCCACTCTTTACTTCATTTTCTTATTACCGATTTCTATTGGCAGCCTGGGAATAAGAGAAGGCGTTTATATAATTTTATATGGCTTGTTTGGTGTGCCTATGGAAACAGCGTTACTGGTAAGTTTCTTTAACTTAACCGGTATTCTGTTAAACAACCTGATAGGCGGTATGGTAATGCTTTTTATAGGGACCCATTCCGGGGGAAGTAAAAAATCTTTTCAGAGGGGCTGAAAATAAAAAAGTCCGGTATAAATAATTCAATTCCCTGTTTACTTTAATATACCTAACCCAGCAGAGCTGGATAAGTACCTTAACGAAATAATTTCTTGCCAAAAAAACGCAGAAATTATTTCTAAGGTACTAATGGAGAATACGTCATGAGTAACAAAATTCCCTTTAATAAGCCCTTCATTGTTGGAAAAGAACTGTATTATATTGCTCAGTCTGTTTTATCAGGGAAAATAGCCGGGGATGGTTTATATACTAAAAAATGTAATTCGTTTTTTGAAGAGATGTTTGGGGCTCGAAAGGTGTTGCTTACACATTCGTGTACAGCAGCTCTTGAAATGGCAGCAATATTATGTGGGATCGAGAAAGGGGATGAAGTTATTCTTCCTTCTTTTACTTTTGTTTCCACTGCAAATGCATTTTACCTGCGTGGTGCAAAGCTTATTTTTGTTGATATCCGGCCAGATACTTTAAATATGGATGAAACTAAAATTGAACAGGCAGTTACAGATAGGACAAAAGTCATTGTTCCTGTGCATTATGCAGGTGTTGCCTGTGAGATGGATACTATAATGGCTATTGCTCATAAGCACTCCTTATTTGTTGTTGAGGATGCTGCGCAGGGTGTGAATGCGAAATACAAGGGGCAATTTTTAGGCACAATTGGCGATATCGGTACATTCAGTTTTCACGAGACCAAAAATTTTATATCCGGTGAAGGCGGGGCAATTGTCATTAATAATGCTAAATTCATTGATAGGGCAGAAATTATAAGAGAAAAAGGGACAAACAGAAGCAAGTTTTTTCGCGGTGAAATAGATAAATATACATGGGTTGATATAGGCTCATCTTATTTACCTTCAGATATTCTTGCTGCTTTTCTTTACGCCCAATTGGAAAATATTGGAAAAATTAATAGCCGACGCAAAAGATTGAATGATTTCTATAGCAGGGAATTGATTCCACTTGCCAACGATGGAAAACTTCAGTTGCCAAATATAGCAAGTGAATGTCAGAGCAATTATCATCTTTTTTATATCATTCTTGAAGATGAAAAAACACGAAATGCTTTGATGGACTATTTAAAATCAAATGGTATTTTTGCAGTGTTTCATTATATTCCCCTTCATATTTCACCGGTCGGTCTTTCAATGGGTTATTCAGAGGGGCAATTCCCAGTGACTGAATCAATGAGTGTTCGTTTGCTCAGGCTTCCATTTTATTTTGACTTGAAACAGGAAGAACAAATAGAAGTAACTGAGTCCATAAAAAAGTTCTTTAAGAATCACTAAGTTGAATACATGTTATAAACTTTTAAACAAAAAAGTCTATTATAATGAATTACCCAAACGTATAAACTATGTAATATTATTATGTAATAATTTACATAATAATATTACAGAATAAACTTTCCCGCAAAGTTTTAATTCTATACAGATGGGAAAAAAAGAAAATTCGTGGAGAGTAACTGTCTATATTCATAATCAAATTCTCGAGAATAAAAAGAATGCTTTTAATTTTCTATATCTATTGGCATAAAATATGCTCTTCCCTATATATATCTAAGTGACAATAAATAGATATATTAACTAAATCTAAAGATAAGAGGATTAAATTACTATGAAAACGAAATTTAACCACATCTGTTTTTGTATCGCCTTGTTCATGGTGATGATGTTATTTGTTTCAGCACCTGCTTCAGCGGACGTTATAATTGATAACGGTGATTCGGGTACTTTATCCACAGGAACCTGGAGTACTTCCAGTGGAAGTGATCCATATGGGACAGCCAGTATATTTGCACGTCCAGAAGCAACTTATATATGGCAGTTTAACAATCAGCCGGCAGGAGATTATGAAGTCTTAATGTGGTGGACAGATTCGGGCACTAGAGGGGCAAATGTCACTGTTGACATCAGCGCCTCTGACGGCGGTCATACAGAAATCGTTAATCAGACTCAAAACGGTGGTCAGTGGAACAGGCTTGGTACATATACCTTCGGTACGAGCGG
>PIVS01001198.1 GCA_003353855.1 Desulfobacteraceae bacterium | reverse complement strand
ATGAGAGTAGGCCTCTCGGTGTCGTCTATCAGGAGAAGATACCAAACCGCCTTGAGCTGCATCCGTTAAGAGCGGTTGTGGTGAGCGTCAAAGGAAAAGGCGGGAAAACTATCCCGCAAGGTATGAACGAAGGAGACGAACAAAAGTGAACCATCGAAGAAGTGTCGATAATTGCAATCGATGTCAAAACCGGGATCTCGACATCATCCCGGGACAAATCAGACGGGAACCTGAGTTCTGGTCTGGTGGCATCCGGCATAGAGGTGGCGTGAACTTCGTTTCAGGCGCTGATATGGAACTTGGGAAGCTGTCGTTCCGATGCTAAGGGAGCCGGTCAAGCAGAGAACCTGCAGGATCCAGAGTACCGATGCGGAGCACAGTGGCGGAGTCATGCATAGTAGTGATGAGAACGCTGTAATGGCGGTGGAGCGAAGGCATGACCTTGTTCGGTTAACGGAGGGGACAACTGTAGTGCAGGATGATCCCCGGCCCAAGATCAAACCTTTTGAGATACCCAAACGCAATTTGGGAGGTAATCTTTACAAACTGTGGAATCGTATGAGTTCT
>PIVS01000697.1 GCA_003353855.1 Desulfobacteraceae bacterium | reverse complement strand
TCTTAAATTATCACAGTCCCGCTGTGCACAAAGCCATAGATTCTTTCAAATTGTTTCGGAATAGATAATATTAGGCCCATGAAAGGATTTTCAAGCAGGCTTGCCGAAAGGACACAAAAAATTGTACTGACCCCAAAAGAAAACAGCAAAGAACTATCAATCGATCTTTATGGAGATTTGGCAGGAATCTTAAAAATTGCTTCGGAGGATAAATTTATGAAAAACAAGGCCCAAAAACCAAGACGGCTCGTAAAGAAGTATGCAAATGATAACTTTCTTTACGAGCCGTCTATTAAAATGGTAGCGGGGGAAGGATTTGAACCAACGACCTTCGGGTTATGAGCCCGACGAGCTACCAGACTGCTCCACCCCGCAACAACCCGATGAAAATAGGCTAAAACGAATTCTAAGTCAAGGGTTTTTATTGCCTTGATATTGAACTATTTTATAGTTTCAGCCCTTCTACACTAAGAACCAATTGATTTTATATAGTTTTCTTAAATTTCAATTATTTTGAAATATTTTAATTTTTGATGCAATAGGCTTTCCCTTAAGCTAAATAGGGTTATCTGGATTATTTATAATATACGAATCTGATTTTTCGTAGCACCCTAGTTGATTTTGAATCTTTAAGCGTACCCCAGGCCACAAAAGAACGAACTGTATAGCGGGCGTTTCGAGCCACGGTTTCTCTATCACCGCATTGTTCTTTTAATCGATCAAAAATCAGTCTTTGGGTTATTTTGTCCTGCAAGTTCAATATCCGGCCGACCTGTTTGGCAACATTATACCAGAAAGGGTACGATGACTTCTTTAATGGAAATGCCCCCATGACCGACAATTGTATTTCCTTTGGTTATAAATGCATCCTGTTGTGCAGCAACGAGCGGGAAGTAATCTGAAGGCAATCCAATCGGATGCCATTCATGGGCGAATGAAAAATCAGCCGCAACTTGAAATCTTAATTCTCCAGATAGATAAATACGCACCCTTTCACCTTTTGTTTCTGAAATAACACCTTCAGATGGACTTCCCTTGCCACTGCATTCTTTATTCCCATGGTCAGATGTCATCCAGACATCATAACCGTGATTCAGCAAATAATTGATCAATGAGCCAAGAAATCCTTTTTGACACCATTGTTTAATTTGGTTATGCATTCCAGTTGAACCAAGCTGCATTCCATGCATTATTTTATCAATCTTGTCAACCACCAGACCGACTACCTTTGTCTTCCCTGAATGAATTATGGAATCCATAATATTTTCAACACTACCGTCAAGTCAACCCTCTTGCATAAGCAATATCAAGCCTAAAAATATTATTGTTTTCCCAGAACTGTTTCCAGGGTTTTTCCTCATTGTTTGTTGTTTTAATGGATAACGGAAAATAACATGGGGGTTTACCTGAAAAAATCAATTGTCTTGAGACAGATGTTAATTTGGGTATCCATGCAAAAACAGCTGATTCTTTTATGATCAAACTGTTATCATATTCTTGCAACACCCGCCTGAGGGAGACCCATTGATCCAGAGCAAGTCCGTCTACAACAATCAGGGCTGTAAGACTATTTTTCGACTTTTCCATATCCCGGGCAATCCGTCTGGATACGTGATGCAACATTGTTGGATTTGTTGGAGGAAGGTTAACCAAATGGCAAAGGCTCTATTGAGTTTAAGTCCAATCTCACAAAATTGGGCTTGCCGGGCTTCATCGTTTGTACAATGTATCAATGCTGAGAGTTCGGCCCATTTCAAGGCAAAATTAATCCATTCTGAATATGACTCCTCAATGGTAGGAAAATCCTCCTGCAGGAGATTAATCAGCCCTGAGATACGATCAGTAGCGATGTGTGCCCTGTAACAATATAAACCTCATCGCACTCAACCTCGTCCCGAAGGGTTATCTGAGGCTTTTTTTTACCACGCTTTCGCGTAGCTGAGCAGCCATCTTATGAACATCACCCCGGTTAAGGTCCTACTCTTTGCATTCATAGCGTTGTCAGGCGGAGATCTATCATCATAAGGATCCGTAATGCAAGTCAAAGCTTGTTTTTTTTCACCAAATTCCAAAAGACCCCGAAACGCAACATGAGCCAATATTTTTTGGATCGTTGACTGGTTATAATTTTTTTCCCAGATAAAAATAAACGGCCTGGTTGTTACCGTCTGCCTTACCGTATCCGAAATATACAGGCCCTAAGAATGTATCCAAACCAAGAAAGATGCTGCTGGCAAGGATGGCATTGCCAAAATTCATTTGGTCTTTATCCCTCCAGACATTTCCTGATTCAAGGGTACCTCCGATATAGATTGGCAGGAGGTTGAAATCACCGATT
>PIVS01001197.1 GCA_003353855.1 Desulfobacteraceae bacterium | reverse complement strand
GAAAGTTTACGGCAAAATTGTTCTTGTGCCTGACGCCGCTTTGGTTGCTCTATTGGCTCCAACCGAACGAGTACCTCATATTTTGTACTTTTAACCCAGCCATGACAATAGGTAATGGCATAGAACAAGTCAACAAGCTCGTTTTCACAATTGTACAATGGCCGCAGCCAGTTTATAAGATGTTTTCGAGCATTCCAAACCGAAGACGTTACAAAGTCAAAAAGTTCTTTCCCTTCATTATCAATCTGCTTAAATGATTTGTAATCTTCCAATGTAGTTACATCAACTCAATCAGGTATTTCATTTTTTTCTTTCTGTAAAGTTTTTAGTTCTTTTTCCTGATTCTCAATTTTTATAACCAACTGTCTCTCGTGTTATTTTTACGAATACTTCCGTCTTTATTTAGCGTGTTTTTCGTTTTTGCTAACTTTTTAAAAAGCTTGGTTAATTCTTTTTTGATGCGGGAAATTAACGTCTTCTTTTCCTTGATTTCCGGATTTGCAATATCCTGTTTGTCGCTTTCAACCATTTTAAAACCAGGGTGATAGTGTAGAGGATGTCGAACAT
>PIVS01000160.1 GCA_003353855.1 Desulfobacteraceae bacterium | reverse complement strand
GATAATCCCAAAGGTCCCCTGGTATCGGTTTCAGACTCGGGAGGGGGCATTTCCCCTGATAAAAGAATGCTTCTGTTTGAGCCTTTCCACACAACAAAAACCAAAGGAATCGGTATCGGCCTCACCATATGTAAGACGATCATCGATTCCCACGGCGGGGAAATCTGGTGTGATAACAACCCTAAGGGAGGAGCGATATTTTGCTTCATCCTGCCGGCCGGCAGCCGGAGCAACTAATGTATTTGGGAGTTAAACTATGACAGACGATATTTGCTCAGTTATGGTAGTCGATGATGAAGCTTCAATCAGGGAATCTTTGAGCCTGTTGTTGAATTCAGCCGGTTATCGTGTGAAAACCTTTTCTTCAGCCAGGGAATTCCTTGAGTTTGAGCATGATATACAGGGTCCCGCCTGCCTTGTGCTGGATGTGAAAATGCCGGGTTTAAGCGGTCTTGATTTACAAAAAGAACTGATATCACGGAATTTCTCCATACCCATCGTTTTCATGACGGGTCACGGCGACATTCCCATGGGGGTTCAGACAATAAAATTGGGAGCCGTGGACTTTCTTTCAAAACCCTTTGACGATGACCAGCTTATTGAGGCCGTGGAGGAGGCGATTTTAAAGAATTTAAAAACCCGTGCGGCGCTTAATGAACAGCAACAAATCATGGAAAGGCTGGATTCCCTGACAATCCGGGAGTATGAAATTCTGACCTATATGATTACAGGTCTGCTGAACAAACAGATTGCCTGTGAATTAAACATTTCCGAACGGACGGTTAAAGCACATCGCAAACAGGTATTCGATAAAATGGGTGTCCATTCCATAGCCGAATTAGTTCGACTGACAGAGACCGTGGGTCTGAAACCTGCGGATGTCTCTTTTTAAAGCGAGTCAGTTTATCCTTTTTTCTCTTTTCTTTTTTTCTCTTTTTTAGCCTGGTGTGACCTATTGTACCAAAGTGCAATGCACCAAGGTACAATGTTTTTTTTTCTTTTTAGGGTGTATCCGATAGATGCGGATGAAAGCAAATTTCTACTCTTTCCCATGAAAAACGGAGTTGGCAAATGGAATCAACAACACTTGTCCATATTGTAGACGATGACCCATCCGTTCGTCAGGCCCTGGAAATGCTGCTTATTTCGGCAGGCCTGGACGTTATGGGTTATGAATCAGCCGATAATTTCATTAAATCTGAGATCAGGGAAGAAAACGCCTGCCTGATTGTTGATTTTATGATGAAAGGTCTTAACGGTTTGGAACTCCAGGAGATTTTGACTGAAAGGGGCAGTAAGTTGCCCGTGATTTTTCTTACTGCCTTTGATTCCAAAGAAACCAGGCAAAAGGCCAAACAAGCCGGTGCAATAGGCTATTTCAGGAAGCCGGTGGATGATCAGGCCCTGTTGGACACCATCAAGTGGGCGTTAAGCAACGACTCATCTCCCTAAGGTGTAAGCTAAAAGAAGTTTAACCCTATAACAGATTTTTTGAAACTTTAATGAAATGCGCTTATGAGGGCGAAATTCATTGACAGCCGGAGATAAATATTCATCAATGCGTTACACCAATAAAAATTATACCTTTCCCATTCAAAAAATATGGGGATGGCTGCTGCTGTTCTGGTTGATGGTGTCGCCTCCCTGGGCCTACGGCGATTATATGAATCTGTCCGGTGCGGAAAATGCCCCCAATATTGCCCAGATCCATATCAATGAAACCCACGTCAAAATTGTTCTTGAAATTTTTATCCAAGATCTGCCGGAGTTTATTGATCTTCTGCCGGAAAAATTTTTCCAGGCAAAGAACATGAAAGCTCCCCCATTGGAAGACCGGTTGAAGACATTCTCCACTGAGGGATTACAGGTGGTTACCGGAAAAGGGAAAAGACTTGTTCCCTCCCTTGTCCTGGGTGAACCCCGTAACAGGGTGGACAGGGCGTCTCCCATGGCCGGAAAAATTCATCCATTGACAAAACAGCTCATCCCGGGCCCCCCCAAGGACAAACGGGTCTATTATGCGGAACTTATATATCCATTTTCCCAAAAACCTGAGACACTGACCTTTATCCCGCCCTTGGATAAAAAAACAGGCAATGTTACTGCGCCCATCGGGTTTGCCACCTTTCACAAACAAGCCATTATCAACTATTTTAATTATCTGTCCCAGGCGTCAACCATCCGGCTGGACTGGGAAGATCCCTGGTATTCAAGTTATGAGAATAAAACCCTGCAGCGGCGGATGAGAGGCGGGGTCACCTCCTTTCTTTATATCGAACCCTTTGAGGTCCGCCACGAGATCCTCGCCCGGGTAAAGGATGTACAGGCATGGATGGACCTAAAGCTTAAGGGAAGCGAATTTATTGAACCCGATGAAAATGAAACATTGAAACGCAGGGTCGGCCAATTTTTTCTGGATCAAGAAACCCTGTTGATCGACGGCAAAAGATTGCGTCCCATCCTGGACCGGACCGCCTTTGTAAAATATACCATGACCGGTTCCACCTTCCTTGAACGGCCTGAACGGCTGCCCCTAAGCTCCGCACGGATCGGGGTGATCATCACCTATCTGACAAAGAAAATTCCCCAAAGGGTTGAAACCCGGTGGAATCTCTGGAGTGACCGGATACATAAAATCCCTAGTAATGCCATTGATCCGGCAGGGCCTTTTCCCTCCTATGTCACGCCTGGGGACAATGCCCATGTATGGCAGAATTTTCTTAAAACCTATAAAATTCCCACCATTGAAAAAGTGTTGGTTTCAAACACCCATTATCGGTTCAAGTTTTCAGCCGGAAGCATTGCCTGCATTGTTCTGGCGCTGCCCCTTGTCTGGTTTGCCTTTAAAAAAAGGAAACATCTCCGGCAGACGGTATTCTTTACAGGGCTTATCCTTCTGCTTGTCTCAGGATCAATCCTATTGATTCCCTATACCACGGTATCCATGCCCCTGCCCGGCATTGTCAAACAGGAGACGGGAAAAGAAGAGACCCATAAAATTCTTCACAGCCTGTTAAAAAATATTTACCGCAGCTTTGACTTCAGGGAAGAAGAGGATGTCTATGACAAACTATCCGTCTGTGTCAGCGGAGAGATCCTCACCGATATATATCTTCAGAATAGAAAATCTTTTGAAGTCAAAAAGGCCGGCGGTGCCCGGGCAAAAGTGAACCGGGTAAAAATCCATGAAGCGGAAACCTTAGCAGACAAAGGCTATTTTAAAAAACGGCTGCAGGTTCATACAAACTGGTCTGCACAAGGATCTGTCGGGCATTGGGGGCATATTCATACCCGGAAAAACATTTATGATGCCATCATTACCCTTGAACCTCTGGACGGGGCCTGGAAAATCATCAATCTTGAACTGCTGGAGGAAAAAAGGGTTGACCCCAATGCGAGAAAATAAAGAAATCATCCTTGTTGAAAACCTTGAGTTCGGGTATCCGGCAGGAGATTTTCATTTAAATATCCCTGAATTCAGGATTCAGGAATTTGAAAAAATCGGGGTCATCGGTCCTTCCGGATCGGGCAAGACCACCCTGCTGAATCTTCTGGCCGGTATCCTGCTGCCCTTAAAAGGGGAAATCTTTATCGGGGATCAAATGATCCCGGGTTTAACCGATGGGGATCGCCGGGATTTCAGGATCTCCCAAATCGGGTTTGTGTTCCAGGATTTTCAGCTCATTGACTATCTTTCCATCCTGGACAACATCCTGCACCCCTACCGAATCACAAAGGCCCTGAAACTGACCGCCAACGTTCGCACCCGTGCCATTGATCTTGCCCGGGATATGGGCATTGAAGATAAACTTTACCGGCATCCGGGGGACCTTTCCCAGGGAGAAAAGCAGCGGGCCGCCATCTGCCGGGCCCTTCTTCACCGGCCAAAACTTCTTCTTGCCGACGAGGCCACGGGCAACCTGGACCCTGCCAACAAGGTTTTGATCCTGGAATTACTGTTCAGACAAATCCAGCAGTCCGGTTCAACCCTTGTGGCGGTTACCCACGATGTGGAGCTCTTGAAATATTTTGACCGGGTGATTGATTTTAAGGCGTTTTATAAAAAGGAAACCATGTGATGGACAGCCTTTATCTATCCTTTCGATATCTCTGTCACAACAAAATCAGGACCGCCACCCTTGTGGCCTGCATCACCCTGATTGCCTTTTTGCCCCTGGCCCTGGATCTTCTTTTGGAAAAAAGTGAACTACAGCTGATGTCCAGGGCAGTTTCCACCCCCCTTATTGTGGGGGCAAAGGGAAGCGGTTTGGATCTTTCCATGAATACCCTGTATTTTGGCAGCCAAGTACCGGAACTTATTTCCATGACCGCCTCAAACGCTGTTATGTACACGGATCTTGCCGTTGCAGTCCCCATGTACATTCGTTTCAAGGCAAGGGGATTCCCCATTGTGGGGACCAGTTTTGATTATTTTGAGTTTCGAAACCTTGTGGTTGAAAAGGGAGAAATGCTCACCTTTCTGGGGGATTGCCTTGTGGGGGCAACCGCAGCAAAAGTGCTGAATCTATCGCCCGGATCAAGTTTGGTCTCCTCCCCTGAAAGCCTCTTTGATCTCACCGGGGTTTATCCTTTAAAGATGAAGGTAAAAGGCGTATTAAAAAAAACATACACCCCGGATGATCTGGCAGTATTTGTAGACCTGAAGACCGCCTGGATCATTGATGGACTCGGCCACGGGCACAAGGATGTGGGAAAAAACCAAGACCCGAGCGTGATATTGAAAAAAACCGACCAAAATATCATCGCCAATGCCAAGCTTTTCCAGCACACTGAAATTACAGACAAAAACATAGATTCCTTTCATTTTCACGGGGAGGATTCCACCTATCCGTTGACCGCTGTAATGGCTTTTCCCCATGACACAAAATCAAAAACCATCCTCATGGGACGGTATCTTTCAAAACAGGAGTCCCATCAGATTATCCAGCCCAAAGAGATAATTGAAGGCCTCATGCAGACCGTGTTCCGTTTTAAAAACATCCTGGATGCCGTGATCCTAATAGTGGGATTTGCAACCTTGCTGGCCATTGTGCTGGTGTTTTCTCTTTCCTTCAGACTTCGTCAAAGGGAGATCCAGACCATTTTCAGGCTGGGCTGCCGCAGAAGGATCATGACCTATCTGCTGGGAAGCGAAATTGTTCTGATCTTAAGTGTCAGCGGGCTGCTGTGTGCAGGTCTTTTGTTTCTGGTGGGGGTCTATTCCGATGACCTGGTTCGACTGCTTTTTATCCGATGACATATGCAGGGATAAAAAATGATGGGGAAAATGAAAAATGACTTTAAATGTAAAGCGTTAAGGTGATTGAAATGACGAAAAAGACCCAAGTTAAACCCCTGGCTGAAAAAAGGAGTATGCTGTTTTTAGCTGTGATGTTTTTAATCGCTATTCCTTTAAGGGTCCAGGCGGCTGACAATTTTGAAAAAAAACTTCAGGTCTATGCGGTAAATTATCCCCTGGCATACTTTGCCCAAAGAATTACGGAAACCCATGCAGATGTGTTCTTTCTAGGCCCATTGGATGAAGACCCTGCCTATTGGATGCCGGATGCTAAAACCATCGCCAAATACCAGAAAGCAGACCTGATCCTGCTGAACGGCGCAAATTATGCCAAGTGGGTGTCAAAGGTAAGTCTGCCCCAGTCCAAAATGGTGGATACCTCAAAAAGGTTTAAAGACCGGTATATCTATACCAAAGAAGAGCTTACCCACAGCCATGGCCCCCAGGGCAAACATGCCCATGAAAATCTGGCCTTTACCACCTGGCTTGATTTTTCCCTTGCAGCAGAGCAGGCCAGAGCCGTGCAACACGCCATGGGCAGAAAAAGGCCGGATCTGGCATCTGTGTTCCAGGAAAATTTCAACCGTCTTTACCAGGAACTAACGGCCATAGATACCCACTTAAAACAGATCGTATCAAACGATCCGGAAAGGCCCCTTGTTGTTTCCCACCCTATTTACGATTATCTGGCACAGGGCTATGGGATGAACATTGAAAGCCTTCACTGGGAGCCTGACCAGATTCTTGATCCGGCTCATTGGAAAGAACTCAGGACAATTCTTTCGGACCACCCGGCCAAATGGCTGGTTTGGGAAGCCCCCCCCGTTAACGATATTGTCGGCCGACTTGAAACCATGGGGCTGAAAAGTGTTGTGGTATTGCCCTGTGCCGGCCGGCCGGAAAAAGGTGATTTCATGAGCGTGATGCACCAAAATCTGGAAAGTATTAAAAGAGTGTATGAGTGACCTTGGTTCCTAAGTCTTGGATGAAATAATAATGCAGTAAAAACAGGCCTTAAATACTATTTTTTCTTTTAACTTTTAAAAAAAGAGGTACAACATGAAAAAGATATATGCATTTTTTACAATTCTTGCCTTGTCTCTATGCTTTTTGACACCCTCAATTGCCCAGGACAAATCTGGAAAAGTCGAACTACTATATGTACAGAATTCCCATGATGTGCGTGTTGAAAAGCATAGACTGACCCTGAAAAAAATCAGTGCAACCACCATCTATTTTTCTGACCGGCCCCAACGGGTTGCAGGGCATATGACAACCACCGCTTTTGTTGCGGAATGGGGAAAAGGTGAAAACAGTTTTGCTGACAATCCGCCCAATGCAAACCTCTCTATTTTTAATAAAAATGAAATAATAGATGTGGTTGTCACTCTGATGAATCCGCGCCTTGTGGGTGAAGATCTTATTTATGATATCAATATTTTACAAGAAGACAGCCAGGGGGTATCCGGGCAATGTTCAGTTTTTATAGATCCTGTGGGAAGGCCTTTGTCGCCCACCTCTGGGGCAGGTGTCCACAGACGGACGGAAAGGCGGCAGGACAGGCATGATATTCGCTAACACCAATTTAAATAGGGGGATATTTTTTGATATCCCCTTGGGGGAGAGCAGTTTATGAATTTATTTAGAGGACTGGCCTATCTTATTTGCTGCACTTTTATTATTTTTAGTTCAAGCATAATCGCAGGAGCAGCCGAAGATATGGCCAAACAATCCCAGAATCCTTTGGGCACCATCATCAGTGTCCCCTTTGAGAATAATTTTATCTTTGGTATTGGGCCTTCGGATTCAAGCGCCTATGTCCTCAACATGAAACCCATGTATCCGGCAAATTTCGGCAAGTGGAATCTGATCAACCGTTTTGTGATTCCCCTCATGTATTCCGAAGGCCAGGATATTGATCCCCAGAATCCCCTTGACCGTCCCTACTCGCAAATCAATAATCTCATGGGCGGCAGTGAATTTGGCCTGGGAGATATTACCTACCAGGCCTTTCTCAGTCCTGCAAAGCCGGGGAAAATGATATGGGGTGCAGGAGGTGCCCTTGTCGTGCCCAGCGCCACAGAAGACCGTTATTCAAGTGACAAATGGTCTGCCGGACCCGCCCTTGTCGCTCTGACCATGCCGGGACGCTGGGTGATCGGCTGCCTTGCCCAGAATGTATGGTCCTTTGCCGGATCAGGAGAAAAGGATGTCAATAAGGGTCTTTTTCAATATTTTATCAATTATAACCTTGATAAGGGCTGGTACTTAAGCTCCACTCCCACCATCACGGCTAACTGGGAATCGGACAGTGACAATCGCTGGGTGGTTCCCTTTGGCGGTGGTGTCGGAAGACTGATAAAATTCGGCAAGATGCCGGTTGATATGAAATTGGTGGGCTATTGGTATGCAGAAAAACCAAGTTTTGGTCCTGACTGGAGTGCCCAGTTCACCATTAAATTTCTTTTTCCAAAATAAATAGGAGAACAGCCAATGAAAATTAAATTCTTAATAACCAAATCCTTAATATTGGGGGCAGCAATGACATGGCTTCTGAGTACAAGCCTTTACGCAGAATCGATAACCATTCAGTACGGAACGGTTGAATCCGCCCAGACCATAGCCAAGGATGCCAAGCATGCAGGCGGTGCAGTGGCGGGCGGGGTTCTTGGTGCATTGATAGGCCCCAGGCGTCACAGAGGTATCAGAGTCTTGGCCGGTGCCGGTATCGGCGCTGCCGTGCAGGGATCTGCAACCAGCGGCAAACAGCAGCAATACACGGTGGACCTTTTAAGCGGGGGCACAACCATCATCACCACGGAACAACAGGACATCAGGACAGGCGACTGTGTCTCCATAGAACAGGGAAAATATTCCAATATTCGCAGGATATCCAGTGTGCACTGCGAAGTGAAGACACAGGTTCCACAACATCACAAATCAGCTTCCAGCGATTGTGAAAAAGCCAAACACGAGTTGTCCAATGCAGATACTGATGATGCAGTTACCCTGGCAGGAAAGAAAGTCAGAATACTTTGTGAAGATTAAAACTTAGCTTCAAATCAAATTTTTATGAGGAGGGAATGCCATGCGAAAATTGGCAGCAGTAACAACCGGTATTTTCATCATCTTATTTTTATGGTCGGCAACCTATGCGGAAGAGGCTACCAAATCCAGCGACTGGGAATTCGACCTGGCACCGTTCTATCTGTGGGCTGTCAGCATGGACGGTGATATGACGGTACAGGGAAGCACAGCGCCGCTTGAGGTTGGGTTTGGTGATATTGTAAGCAATATGGAGGAACTTTTCATAGTCCACTTCGAAGGCATGCACAAAAGCGGCTGGGGAATTTTGACCGACATCAGCTATTTAACCATAGGGGGTCAACAGACAACAACCGGGCCAACTCTGGATGTTGATTTTACAACAGTGATGACTGAATTGGGAGGTCTTTACCGGATCAATCACGGCGCCAATGCCTTGGATCTGATCGGCGGTATCCGATACTATGATCTGGATCTGGAAATAGACGTTATCGGTGTTCCGCCCAGAATCGATAAAGGCCAGGATTGGGTGGATGCAATGCTCGGCGCACGCTACACATGGACCTTTACAGACAAATGGAATCTTATGGCAAGAGGGGATCTCGGTTTAGGCGGATCTGACCTGACCTATAATCTTGTCGGTTTATTTAAGTACAAACCATGGAAACATGTATCCTTTATCTTCGGGTACCGTTACATGGATATTGACTATGAAGACGGCAGTGGTGCGAATCTGTTCAAATATGATGTGACAATGCACGGACCGCTTCTGGGCGTAAATTTTGTCTGGTAAAAATTAATAATAAAGGAGAAGGAAAAATGGCTTACAAAAAATTTATGTATTTGTTTTTGACACTGTTGATGATATTTTCGACATCCCCTGCCATTGCAGCCGGCGGCAAAGTCATGTCTGCAACGGGGACGGCACCTGACCGGTATGTGTATTATCCGGGTACCGAACCATTGGCCAAGGATGAAATCCGGCTTATTGCCTGTGGAACCGGTCTGCCGGCAGCACGCCGAGACCAGGCTGCCACCTGTTTTTTGGTCGAAGTCGGGAATGGCGACAAGTTTCTTTTCGACATCGGAACCGGCGCCATGGTCAATGTGGCTGCCCTGATGATTCCCTACGACTTTCTCAATAAAGTCTTCCTCACCCATCTTCATACGGATCACTGGGGTGATCTGGCAACATTATGGGCCGGGGGCTGGACAGCGGGACGTACGGGTCCCTTGAGAATATGGGGACCCAAAGGGGCCACCGAGGATATGGGAACGGCCTATGCCGTGGA
>PIVS01000696.1 GCA_003353855.1 Desulfobacteraceae bacterium | reverse complement strand
GTTTCCATGGCCTGCTGCCTGAACATGTGTGGTGCGGTTCATTGTTCTGATATCGCTATCCTCGGATATCATAGAAAACCGCCGATGCTTGACCATGAATACCTTGATAAAGTTTGTGAGATTCCCTTGGCAGTATCTGCCTGCCCCACGGCAGCTATCAAACCGTCCAAACAAAAATTGGCCAATGGCACTGAAGTAAAATCAGTTGCCGTTAAAAATGAAAGATGCATGTATTGTGGCAACTGCTACACCATGTGTCCTTCCATGCCTCTTGCTGATACAGAAGGGGATGGTATTGTTCTCATGGCGGGTGGTAAAGTTTCCAACAGAATTTCCGATCCGAAATTCTCTAAAGTTGTTGTTGGATTCCTGCCCAATGAAATGCCAAGATGGCCTTCCATGACAGACGCTATTAACAAAATGGTTAATGCGTATTCAAATGGAGCCAACAAATATGAACGTCTGGGTGACTGGGCTGATAGAATCGGATGGGAAAAATTCTTTGAAGTATGTGAACTTGAGTTCACCCATCACCTCATTGATGATTTCCGTCAGCAGGCATATATGAGCTGGCGTCAGTCAACTCAGTTCAAGTTCTAATAAGATTCTTTATTGAACTTAACCTGTTACATATGATGATAAAGCCGGAGTGCACTTCGTGTGCTCCGGCTCATCCATTTGATTCCAAAGGAGTATGATAATGAGTGATCTACTTGATGATAAAGAAGCAGCAACCAAAGCAGTTGTTGATTTTCTCACCAAAAAATCCAAAAATAAAACCAAGTTTTATCTGAAAGATTTTTATAAGGTTTTTCCCGATGACAAACCCAGGATGATCAAAAAGGTTGTCAACAAGATGGTTGAAACTGAGGTTCTGGAATACTGGTCTTCAGGAAGTACCACCATGTACGGTCTGAAGGGTGCCGGTATCCAGCATTCTTCTGAAAACGAATAATACGAATAAAGAGAATTATCCATGCAGATGAGTAGGGAAAAAATTCCTGGAATTGTTGTTGCAGGACTCAGGGGCGGTTCGGGTAAGACAATTATTTCCCTGGGAATAACTGCTGCATGGAAACGCTCAGGAATCCGTGTCTCTCCGTTTAAGAAGGGACCCGATTATATTGACGCCGGCTGGCTTTCTAAAGCAGCCGGTCGCCCCTGTTATAATCTGGATACCTTTTTGTGTCTTCCTGAAGTTGTTCAAACCTCCTATCATACCCATTCTCAAAATTCTGATATTGCTGTGATTGAGGGTAATCGCGGTCTCTACGACGCCATTGACCTTGATGGATCCACCTCCACTTCCGAACTGGCCAAATTATTGAAACTGCCGGTGCTCCTGGTGCTGGACTGTAGTAAAAGTACCCGGACCATGGCGGCTTTGCTCATGGGGTGTATGAACTTTGATCCGGATATCAACATCATCGGGGTGGTGCTCAACCGGGTGGCCGGCAAACGCCACGAGGGAAAAGTGCGGGCCAATATTGAGCGGTTCTGTAAGATTCCCATCTTTGGAGCCGTGCCCAAGCTTGCCGTCGAAGATTTTCCCGAGCGTCACATGGGGTTGGTCACATCGGAAGAACATAGTTTTTCAGAAAATGCCATTGAAGCGGTCATGAAGGTTGCCCGTGATAATATCGACCTGGATGATCTGTATAAGGCTGTGACGGGTGAAAATAAAGATGCCTTTGTCCCTGTGTCCATTATGGAAACGCCAGGGCAAGGAGAAAATGATCCGGTCACCATCGGCATTATCCGGGACTCGGCCTTTCAATTTTATTATCCGGATAATTTGGATGCCCTGAAAAATCTCGGGGCGAAAATAGTCTTTATCAGTCCCTTGGAAGAAGAGCAAATACCTGAGGTGGACGCCATTTATATGGGCGGGGGATTTCCCGAAACCCACGCTCCCCAATTGGCAAAAAACACCTCTTTTCGGGATGCTCTCAAGGGGTTGTCAAAAAAAGGGCTCCCCATTTACGCTGAATGTGGAGGATTGATTTTCTTGGGGGAAAGTATTCAGCTTTCAGATACTGAATATCCCATGGCAGGTATCCTGCCGATTCGATTCGGTTTGTCACGGAAACCCCAGGGGCATGGCTATACACAGGTGGAAGTGGCCCATGACAATCCCTTTTATAAGAAAGGGGAGATTTTAAAGGGCCATGAATTCCGATATTCAAGGATCCTTTCCATCGACTACCAGGATGATGAAATGGCCTTTCGAATGGAAAGAGGCAAGGGGATTCTTGAGAAAAAAGACGGATTCTTCAAGGGCAATACCTTTGGCACCTATACCCATATTCATGCCCTGGGTTCAGTTTCCTGGGCCACTTCTCT
>PIVS01000159.1 GCA_003353855.1 Desulfobacteraceae bacterium | reverse complement strand
GGTTGAATCCGCTGTTTTTTCTCTTTAATACTCAATAAAGGTGCCCGGTGTTTTTTTTTAGCCAATCCAGTTCTACCTGGAGTTGGCCGACCTTTTGATATAGACGGTCCCGTTCAATCTCGGTTTCTTTGGTTTGTGAATATTATTAAAACCCTTTATCTTCAAGAGTCTGAAATTTGGACAGCCGTGGGTATTTTCACAAACTCATTGCACCTTGGGCATGTCATCGCAAGGCTTGAAACATTTCCTTTGAAGAGGAGGCTGTCACAGGAAGGGCATCGATAGGTCTTTAATTCTTTTCTCTTCTCACCAGAATCACTGTTTATTTTATTCCAGCATTGATGACAGATGTCCTCATAAAGATTCTGGAACTCCTTATTGCATTTTTTACATATAGTATTCATGCATCTCCTTTAAAGGGTTCGATGCTATTAGCGGTATTCCTATCCCCGAAGGGTGGCAGTATTTTTTCTATATTGGTACCTTGAAACAAATAGATATCGTGGGTGTGTGTGAGCCTTCAGGATAGCTCACACATACTCACGATTTTATTCCTTGGTATTAAATATCTATATTCGAACAGCTAAATCATAGTTTAAAATACCAAATAGAAAAGGAGGGGCTCCCCTGATAATCATCATCCGATTTAAATCGGTGATAGAGTTACTATATCAATCTGCTATCAAGCAGTTGAAGAACTTAGGGAGGGGAACCCCAATGGAAAAACGAAACATTTATCGGGACCAAAGTCAAGAAATTTTTTATTTTTTTTGAGTCTGCAATTTTCCAGAAAAGAAATTTAATTATCATCTACTGACTGGTCAGTTTGATTTCAATTCGTCGGTTTTTTCGGTAGGCATCAGGCGTATCCGCCGTATCAATGGGATGGTATTTGCTGAATCCAGCTGCTGCCATCCTTTTTTCAGGAATGCCTTTTTGACTCAGGAAACGAACCACGGAGACTGCTCTGGCAGCGGATAATTCCCAGTATGGCCGGATTATTTCCCAGTATTTTCTGGAGTTTCCCGAAAAATTCTGACCGGTATTTCTGAAGTTCATTTACCTTGCGAGCCAGGGCAATGTTCAATTGTTTGCCAAGTTCGACAATCTTTTCATCCTTTGCCTGACTCCGTGTTTTTGTCAGGGCCAATGCATCGCTAATCATCTTTAGCTGGCCCTGAAGTTTGCTAATTTGGTCGGAAAGAAGAGCCACCTCTGCCCTGGTAGTTGCAGACAATTGCTTTTCCTGTGCAATTGCTATTTTTTGTGATTCAAGCACGACAGAAAGAGCCTGTATCCGGATATCCTGTTTTTCAATTTTTTCCTGGGCCAACACAGTCATTTCTGTTTTGTTCATCAGCCTTGCAGCTAACGTCTTTGAGCGATCTCGCAATACCGAAAGCTGATAGTCTTTGTCAGCAAGGGACACTGCAAGACCTGCTACCTTCTGTTCCAGCTCATCCTTCACACGGGTCAGAGCCTGGATATCTTCGTTCAAACTGGTGATGGTCAACATCTGCTGTTTTATACGAGTTTTGTCCTTTTCTGATTGCACTGAATAATCCGCAACCTGAGAACTGAGAATTTCCCTGTCTTCGGATAGCCCGATGATAACATCAGACAATCGGCTGACCTCGGTATTCAGCTGGCTGGATTTTTCTTTTTCAAGCCCTAGAATTGTTGCTAATTCACTGATCTGTTTATGGAGTATCGCCAGTTCATTTTTCTGACCATAGAGCACCTCGCTGAGCATGAACTGGGCCACTGTAAAAATCATCAATACAAAAATGACCACCATCAGCAGAGCTGACAGGACATCGACATATCCTGGCCAGGCTGTAATAGGACTTGAGATGCGCCGTCTTGTTAATGTCATTGCGCTCTCCTATTATTTTTTCACGGCAGAGTCGACCCCTTACTGTTCAACGAATTCAAGAAATAATTCATTTGGTCCAGAGAAGAAGAAGAGCGTAGTTCATAATTTATAAACCGGTTTGGGCAAGTGATAAGGTCAACTGACAGGATGAAGCATTGGTTTAGTGTCCATCGATGGATAAAAGGCCCATGAGGAGCCGTGTACGGACGGACCCGTACGCACGATTCTGCTGGCAGACGGGAGTCGAAGGACTGCGCATTCCAGAAGACAGCCGTGGAGCGACAAGGAGTGACATCTTAAAATTGCCTCGTCAGTTATGTCCCCGCTGATCTCCACGGTGGCATTTTCTTTGTGAATACCGGTCCTTGTGTCTGAAACAGAAACAAGGACCCTGCGACCCTCTTTTTTTGTAGGAATATTGATTTCCCCTTTTTTGGTACGATCTTCTTTTTCCTTACAGGTTAATGGTTTGATGGGCAATCTGTTTTGCTCTGTCACGGTCGTTTGAATCAATTTCTGTGAATTTTGAAGCGCCAAAACCCTGTTGGAGCGTCAGGGAGGCTTGTGCCCCTATTATCTGGGTCCCTGCGTAGAGTTTTTCACTGACTTTGAGCTCAAGAATTGGGTCTTCACTTTCAAGTGTGGAAATGATTTCATCTTTTTCATTCTGAAAACGTTTTATTTCATCCTCTATGGTCTTTATCTTCTGCTCACATGCAGCAAATTTTTGCTGTAGGATGTCCTGGCCTTGGAAAATGGCTTTAATCCTTTTGTCCGCCAGTGCCACGCCGGTCTTGAGCCTGTTAAGGCCATTGGCGACTTTTGCCTTGTCATCTTTTCCCTCGACCTTGCTGATTTCCTTTTCCAGAAAGTTTATTTTTTGGAAAATTTTTTCCTGGGCAAAAGACTGGCTGGCAATCGCAACGTGGAGCCCGTTAATTTCTTCATCGTGTTGCCTCTTTTGATGGCTGGTTACATCCAGTTCTTTTTGGGCATTTTCAATTTTAATATCGTATTTTTGGGCGATCCATTGAATATGATCATCAGCGCCTATTTTCATGATGGAGTCTTTTGCCTTTTCCGTGCCGATCTGTTTAACGCTCATTCCTTTTCTGGCTGCAATAGTGGAAGCTGTGATCCTTCCGGTCTCATTATTAAGGGTGCCGCTGACAGCAATATAGGATTCCATTATCTCCCCTGTTATCATGACATTCCCATACCCGAAAAATGTTACCTTGTTGAGGAATTTGGCCTGAACACTGCCCTGGGTCTGGATATCCGAATTGACGATACCATTGGATACTTTCAAATCCCCCCTGATCCTTATGATACCGCCGTTCACCTCATTGGCTGTCAGGTCTTCACATTCCACACGAAAACCTTCCTTCACAACACCTGTGACAATGACATTGCCGTTAAAATTGATATTTCCGGTTTTAAAATCCACATCCCCTGTTACTGTGAAAGATTCCAGAACAGACACCGCCCCTTTGAAATTAATGTTTGGCCGACCGGCGATGGCAGCACTAAGTTTTAAACCGTCTTCGGATAATGCAACATTGTCACCGCCCTCAAGGGGTGGATCATCCGTCTGATCCAGCTTATCTGCCAGCAGGGTATCGCCAAAAACATCCATGCCGGACTTTGGCAGTTTGCTGGGTTTTTTCTCTGCCAAAAGCTGCCCTTTTTTGACAAATGGAGAATTCCCCCTTTCTTTGAAATTAATGGAACCGTCTTCATCGATTACGCCTGCCGAATCAGATTCTGTATTAAAATGATAAATGATTTGGGCGGGTTTGCCGACACTGGGTGGCCCCCCCCTGGCAACAACGTATTTTTCATTGGGGTCGGTACAAGTTTTTAAAAACTTTTGGATTTGTGTATCCGTGATGATGCCATGTTTAATCCCTTTTTTTTTCATCAGCTTTTTAATGGGGCTGATATCTGTTTTGCCCTGTGCTGTTTCGGGAACCCGTATCCAGGCCTTGAGGCCGTTAGCTGACACCCCAAGGTCTACAAAGGCGCCAAATTTCGAGAAAAATTGGGAGGAGGTGTCAACGGCGCTCTTTGTTTCTACGGTTCCATCCAGGGTTGCCGTGACTTTATCCTGCATTTGGGGTGATAGCAGTTGGTATTCCACCAGAATATCGTCTATATGCGTTAAAACCCCTTTGTTTTCAAAGTTGTTCAATTGCTTCTTGAACGCCCGGTCAATATCCTTTTTTGAGACAAAATTCCTGTCCAAAAGTATTTTACTGTACTTCCTGTCCAGAATCCTGGTTTCAATCATGGCAAGCTTTGCAGAAATTTGGCTGAGGTCCTGTCTTTTTAAAACACCATTGTGAACCAAAACCTTATCAATGGTGAACTGCTGGGACGATTCAGCCTTATTTTCCGCAAGCTCCTCCTGGGCTCTTTTCCGTTCATCCTTGGTGATAAACCCGTCATTAAACGCCAGGTCTTCAAAATTCGGCAATTCCCTGTACTCATCAATCCCAAAAACGGTATCAGCATCGGAACCAATACCCAAAAGATCCGATTCAACTTTAATAACAACATTTTCAATAATCTGATCAATAATTTCAAAGATTTCATCGGTTAACTCATTCCCGGCTCTATTATAAATGTGTTCCGGAAAAAATGCCAGTTTGTTTCGGTGTGACACCGTCTTCACCAGGGAAGTAACTTCCTTTTTTGCGATTGCATAGGCCTGGGGAAGAGTGTCTTTATTTATGATAATGGTTCTCGAAAGAAGTTCGTCAAGTCCTATAAACAGCTCCTTAAACTCAGCTTGTTTCTTTGCCTCTTTGAGGTCCCGGGCAAGCCGTTCAAGGATTAGTTTTTTAACTTTAAGTAGCTGGTTGAATTTTTGAAGCTCTTTTTTCTGGGTTGAGGCAAAATCAAACAACTTGGCGTTCTGCCTCTGGGTGACATTATAAAGATGTTTTCTCTCTTGAAAATTTTTATATATTTCAAGTTCCCCCATGATCCTGAGCAAAAGATCGTCATTGTCCCAGGGTTTTGAAATATACTGGTGAATTTCGCCTTTATTCACCGCATCAATGATGGCATCAAATTTTGAATAACCGGTTATCAGCATCCGCCTGGACTCAGGGCTGAGCAACATACTTTTTTTTAAAAACTCACTGCCGGAAATGCCCGGCATACGCTGGTCTGATATAATTAAAAAAAAAGGCGTCTGGGTGGTTTCCAGCAGCTTGATTCCCTGTTCCCCGCTGAGTGCCGAGACCACCTTGGTGAACCCTTTTCTTTTTAATACCCGCCGCATCGTCTTTATGATGGGTTCATCATCATCAACCACCAGGAGGCCATATTCACTGTTATCTGACATATTAAGCTCCTTGAATATCCCCGGGTATATCAAACCCGTTGCGGGTAGCGATATCCTGGAACTGTTCATAAAGCTCTGCAATGATGGCCGTGTAAAGTGAGTTGATTTTATTCTCCTCAAGCATTTGTTTCTCCTTAAGAAGAATTTCCATTTCATTGATATAATTTCTGTTTTCAAACCCTTTTTCAAGACGGTCCTGTAACTGAGCAATCTGTTTGTCCCTTCGAATGATGGCTTTTCTATGGACAACGGCACTCTTTTGGAGTTCCTTATTCAGGGTGTAAAGCTTTGTATTCTGTTCTTTGGCAAGGGCAAACAGTCTGTGGTTTTCCATAATCAGTTTATGCTGCTCAAGGCCTGACTTCACAGTTTCCGCCAACACCTTGTTATCCCAGGGCTTTGCAATATATCGGTGGATTGATCCCTTGTTTACTGCATTTGTCACTGCATTTATATCTGCATAACCGGTTATCAGATAACGGATTGTATCAGGGGCAATTTTCTTGGCTTTGCTTAAGAAAACAGATCCTTCCATTCCCGGCATGCGCTGGTCTGAAAGGATTAAGGAATAGGGTCGGGAGGTTTTTTCCATTCGTTCAAGTGCTGCCTGCCCGGATTCCATGTAAACATATTTGGCACCAATACTTTTTATCAGTCGCCCCAATGAGCTTCCGACCTGTTTTTCATCATCAACGATTAATACGGTATGGTCAAATTTTCCCGCCATTTCGACTCCCATATAATAATTTGTCAATATAGCCGAGTATCGCCGCTGTCGGCTATCGCCGCGTTAAAAGACACCAATCTGAAATCGGCGAATTATGGTGTTTTTTGATCCTGCCACAACCACACGCGGGAGCAGGATTATTACTTACTAATACTACGTGTTCCTTTAATTTTTCTCAAGTTTTATTATTTAAAGAATGGATATTCCACGGATAATAATGATTGAATTTTGATAGGTTATCCATTATTCTATGCTAAAAGGTTCTTAACTTAAACCACACTTCTTTGTTGGCTGATACACTTCGTCAGTTTTTTATTTTAACAATTCTTTTTAGCAGGGGAGCCACATGAAATCAATTGCTCAGATGGCCAAGGACATGGATATTATCAGACCAGCGGCTGACAATCATAATCGGGATAGTAAAAAACTTATTGGGTTTCAAACTGATTTTATGGAGGTGTATCCTGAGGTCAGACCTTTTCTGCCGGATACGCATCATTTTTTTACCGATCAAGTTCTGGGATAAATTCTCATTTTAAGGGAGGAATGATGGAGGAAAATCACACTGACACCAGCAAGAATAACCGGATACTGGTGGTTGATGACGATGGGATGAATCTGGAATTTCTCACCGAGTTTCTTAATAGAGAGGCCTATAACGTTGATACCGCACAAAGTGGTGAAATTGCCATGGAAAAGGTTGAGGTAAACCTTCCTGATTTGGTTCTGCTGGATGTCGAGATGCCTGGAATTAGCGGGTTTGAAGTTTGTCATCGACTGAAGGCGGATGCAAAAACCCGTGATATCCCGGTGATTTTTATCAGCGGCTTGTATGAGACTTCAAAAAAGATTAGGGGCTTTGATGTCGGTGGGGTGGATTTTGTATCAAAACCATTCCAATACCGTGAAGTGTTGGCGAGGATCCGCACCCATTTGAGGATTGTGCAATTACAAAATAATTTAACGCAAAAGACAAAAATCTTGAATCGGCAATTCCAGGCCATTAAAGTCCTGGAAGCAAAAAGCAGGGAAGCTGAGGAAGAAATGCAGGCGATGATTGAGTTTCTGCCGATTGGATTCTTGATCACAACAATTGATGGCCATATCCTAAAGGTCAATTCACAATTGTTGAACATATTTGGTTTTTCTTCATTTGAAGAAATATCCCAACAATCCATGGCCGCCCTGTACCATGACAAAAAGGACCGGGGCCGGTTTCTTGAACAGATCAAAAAAGGCCGGGTGGAAGATTTTGAAGCACAATTTAAACGGGCTGACAGTCAAGTGATCTGGTGCTCGATTTCTGCGATATCGCAAAAAGATGCTGAAAATCAAACTTTTTTTCTTAATTCAGTGCAGGATATTACAGAAAAAAAAAGGATGGAAAAAGAAAAGTCAAATCTGCTGATTCAATTGACCCAGGCGGATAAAATGGCCTCAATCGGCCAGTTGGCAGCAGGCGTCGCCCATGAAATAAACAACCCCCTTGG
Organism: Desulfobacteraceae bacterium; assembly: GCA_003353855.1. GTDB lineage: Bacteria > Desulfobacterota > Desulfobacteria > Desulfobacterales > Desulfobacteraceae > NBML01. The sequence goes on along the minus strand of PIVS01000159.1, from coordinate 2,195 downwards.
TTTTGTCTCCAGCAATTTAAATTCTCTTGGGGAATATCTGTCCGATATCAACCGTTTATTGAATCTTAGCAACCGATTGCTGTCAAGTGTTCAGGACGCAAGTGTTTCAGATGAGATATCACACAGAAAAGAAGCGGTTCAATCCTTTTCCCGGGAGATTGAAATTGACTTTATTCGAAATGATATTGACGATTTGATGAAGGACTGCTCAGACGGACTGGACCGCATCAAAAAGATTGTTATTGATTTAAAGGATTTTGCCCACCCAGGAAGCATTGAACCCGTTTCCATTGATATCAATGCCGCAATTAAATCCACCCTTAATGTGGCTGCCAACGAATTAAAATATAAGGCCAAGATAACTACTGTCCTGGCTGACATACCGCCGATCATGGCTGTTCCCCAGCAGCTCAATCAAGTTTTTTTGAATATATTGATGAATGCGGCCCAGGCCATGGATGAAATGGACGAAATGGGAGAAATCACCATAAAAACCTGGCATGGCGCCAGCCAAAATTTTATTACGATCTCTGACACGGGATGCGGTATCTCCCGGGAAAACCTTAAAGAAATCTTTGACCCGTTTTTTACCACCAAGGAAGTCGGAGAGGGAACCGGCCTAGGGATGAATATTGCCTACAACATTATTAAAGCTCACAGGGGATCCATAACGGTGGAAAGTGAAATAAGTCAGGGGACGACGTTTAAGATAAGGCTTCCTGCAATTGAAAATAAAATAAAATTCCCTTTCCGGCAAATCGTATCTTAAAATCCAGCATATATTGAGAGTGCTTCCCGGCCGGTTAAGGCAAAAATGCATTCCATGGGTAGCTCCCACTTGCAAGCGCTCAAATAACGTGGTAAAAAAAAATATCATCAATTAAGCTCATCTTAGATTGCAGTATCCAGGTTCTTTAACACATTTGAAAGGAGAATTAATGGATATAGAGAAAAAATATAATACCGGCGTCGTCTGGCAGGATTTTCAGCACAGGCAATTAATGGATCTTTTTTTTAAGGTAAAAGAAGCCAAAGCCAAGAAGACAGGAGACGATGTATTTAAATATTCTTTGGCATTTCTTGCAATGTATGTGAATCATCATTTTAAACTCGAAGAAGAGTACATGGAAATTTACTACTTCCCTGATACAGATCTACATAAAAAGGAACACAAAGATTTGATCAAAAAAATTAAATCTTTTCGGAAAAACTATGCCGAACACGACGAACAGTCAATAAACAAGCTCCTTATAACCTTAAACGATTGGATATTGAATCATATTTTGGAAAACGATAAAAAACTGGGCGAGTATATAATTTCATGTGAGCAGAAAGCAAAGTAATGCGACCTGTAGAAAACTTCCAAAATATAGTTTTTGGAACTCTGGATACTTAGGATAATCCTTAAGAGCCATCCCACCAGATACGCCATTAACCCTTGGCGTTTTTTTCAAAATCCCCCCCCCATTGTCCACCGGCAGGTCCATGTGAAACCGGGTGTATAGTCCAGGCTCACTTTCAGCCCTCAGTTTACCGTGGTGATCCTTCACGATTCCGTGGCTTATGGACATCCCCAATCCTGTTCCTCTGGATTTTTCTTTTGTTGTGTAAAAGGGGTCGAACATTCTTTTCATGGTATCAGAAGTAATGCCAAGGCCTCTGTCTTCCACGGTGGTGCGAATCCATTGCCTGCCGCCTTTTTCAAAAAAAACGGATTTAATTTCAATCTTTTTGTTATCATCAAAACCTGGATATTTCTCATTGAGAGCATCCCGGGCGTTGGTGATCAGATTCATAACAACCTGCTGGATCTGCTGACTCCGGCATTTTATTTTCGGAAGATCCTCTGAAATATCAGTTATTAAAGTGATCTGATCGCGTTCAAGTACCGTCTGAATTAAAGACATCGTATCATTGATGATATCTTTCATCCTTGCCGGGCTGTGGGATTCTTTCTCCTGCCGGGCAAAAATAAGAAGATTCTTCACTATTTTGCTCACACGCTTAGTCTCGTATATAATTTCCGATGTATATTCCGACAGGGGGTTTTCTTCTCCGATTTTGTCTTGTATCAACCCCTATGTGTCAGGATAGTTGTCGTCTGAACCCATCACGAAATATTTAAACATTAATAGGGCGGCTAAAGGACATTGATAGTGGAATATACCCGAGAATTCAAAGAGGCCATTATTCAG
>PIVS01001196.1 GCA_003353855.1 Desulfobacteraceae bacterium | reverse complement strand
GGGCTGATGCCAATTCCCTGACGCATCCAGGATGCGAAGCTTTGCATGATGAAAATCCAGATGCCAGAGCCCATGAAGGTAAGCGTTCTCATACCCTCTTACCTCCCGTTTTTCCAGACGGGCTGCGGCCAGTATTTGCCCCTGGGTAGGCTGGGCCGGTTCATAGGAACGCCACCAACCGCTATCCCGCATGGAGCGTAATACGGTTTTATAGCTGGGCAATTTTCCCAATTCAGCTTTTTCTTTCACCACAACCTTCAGGTTGTCATAGTGTAATTGAATAGTCCAGCGGGGATACCTTTCATACTGGGCTTTTAATTCTTTGAGCACTGCATCAGGCATGGACCAGCGGATCCCGGCATCGGATCGAGGCTTGCGGCCCAGAACAGCCACCGGATCATCGGCATTTTGGGCTTTATAAAACCATCTCTCAATTGTCGAAGCGCCTAGAGTAAGTTTCCGGCCTGAATCAATTGGATGCTGATAAATTTTTTGTGCAAGCCGCTGGAAGGCCTTCTGCAGCAGCCCCTTGGGAGGCGGGCTGGACAACAGTTCACCAATCACTGAAAA
>PIVS01000158.1 GCA_003353855.1 Desulfobacteraceae bacterium | reverse complement strand
GTCTCCTATGGTAGAAATGTCAACGATGAAATCTCTGATGTTAAAAGATGTATGCGTGATAAGGGCTGGGACTATCATTTCCGTAAATGGTAGGTTTCTTTTTGTCGGGTTGTAAATAGTCCATGGGTAATCTATTGTATTAAAAATACTGCCGACATATTTGTTAATAATTGCCAACAGGAGCAACATGCCTGTTAACCTGCAAAAGGCGGCAGGTATGATTAAAGAAAAATATATTGTAGCATGATATCATCGACTATTTTATTGATTCATCCCCCGTCAGGCAGTCCGGTACTGCCTTGTTGGGAAGCCGCTGTGGTTGCAGGGTGTCTGGCAGGTTCCGGGCTTAAGCCCGTGCACTATGATGCAAATCTTGATTTTTATCGGGCACACCTTTTTTCCAAAGCCGGTATCTCCTCTTATTTCCAGCTGATTCAAAAAAAGAGAAGAGCCGGACTCCTTTCCCGGGAAACCTATTTTCGCTTAAAAAAGATGTATGAAGCTGTCTGTGAAACCGGGGTTGATATAAAGGGGTTTACAGGAAAAAAATTTTATGACCCCACCTGTTTTTTATCGTTTAAAAATAAAATTAATGCTTGCCTGTCCCTGGCATCCCATGCATATTCCCTGGCGTCCCTCCCCCGGAGCGGATATGGGGACAAGGATTGCAATCTTTTTGGGCCGTTGTGCGAACAAGGTCTAGAAAAAGCAATTAACCGGTTTGGTCCGGGGAGGGTAATCTTTTTTGTTTCTTCCTCCCATCAGGCGGTTGCCGCCGAGACAATGGCCAATTACATCAAATCCCGATATCCTGAGATCCGGGTGCTGGTGATGACAAAAATAGGACCGGATCTTCTGAATCCCCAACCCTTTGATCATATTATTCGGAACCGGGGCCAGGAAAGCCTGGCTCCATTGATAAATTGTCTCAAGGTCCATGGGGTGAAAATTGTTTCCCAAACAGTTGTGCCTGATTATGGGGGGGTGCCACTGGATTCATATCTGATTCCTGAAAAAGTAGTTTTGGTTCACCCCTTTTTTTTCAAAGATCCTGTTCTGTTATCAGATTTTCTGGAAGATCAGGTTCGCATTCTGGGAGTTAAGGGATTTGTGTTTGCCCAGGCTCTTTTTTGTACGGAAGAATCGGATGGGGGCGGCAGGAAGACGGCTGATGCCCGGGAAAAAGGAGAACAGTTTTCCACAGGTATGTACCGGCATCTGGCCCATTGGCTTTCAATAAAACAACCCCGGGTTTACTTTAGTATCCAGGTTCGCCTGGAAGATACATCCCTGGAATATGAAAATATATTGTCTGACCTGTTCTCATCAGGTCTGAGACTGATCAACTGGGAAGGAGATAGCGCAAGGATTCCTGAAAGGATATTATGGAAGGTATCCAAGCAGGGAATATGGAATCACCTGGGCCCGGATCTGTTCATACAACAGGGTAATAGCCAGGGCGGCAGTGATCAGGTAAAATTTATTGTGAACAACCCTAATATTGTCCATTCCTATCAAGATACAAACCAGGGTATCCGGGGGATAAATCAGGATTTGATTCAAGATGAATCTGCCAATGAGAATCTTTTGTCCAAGTTAATGGACTATGCCAAGGTTAAGCCCCTGCCCGGGATTCCCTTTTGGAACCTTCTGGGAGAGGCTGGCTGTTTGCTGGTTTATTTGAGCCAATTGACCAAAAACTCATTGATTTGCCTCCGGGCGGATGTGGCAGAAAATTCGATCCTTTCCCTTGGAAGCCAGATGAATTTTATCTATCAATCGCCTATTGATCTTCCCCCCGGGGTCCTTGATGAGATCTGTAAAATGGTGGAAGCGGGTGGATCCGTGGACACAACCCATGTCAGATCCAATCTTGAGAAAGCCTTTTTGATCGGGTATGCAATTGAAAACAAAGTGATCATTGGAAATTCAAGTTTAAAGCACCCCAGGAAGGCCTTTATAAAACGGCTTGAATCAATGACAGGGGTTGATTTTACCAATTTTGTGGAGAGGGGGTATACCTCTGTCAGGCCTGAGTATCGTGCCATGGGGGTGGGGGCAAAATTGTTGGAAGGCCTCACCAAAAGGGCAGAAGAGAGGAAGGTATTTTCAATTATCAGTGAGGAAAATCTGGCTACCCAGAAAATAGCGATCCGGAACAACACAAAAAAAATTCTGACCTATTTTAGTGAAAAATTAAACAAAAAAATGGGGGTATGGATGCCAAGGGGCATGATTGACGAGCAACTCGAGCAAATGATTGACAACCAAAAGGGCGAGTAAAAATGATCATCGGAATAATGACCGTCAATGGAGTTGATTTTCATCCCAATAAACGTTTTTTGGAGACGGCAAAGATTTTAGGTCATGATATACTACTGATTAATCCCTATGAAATTACTTGCACCATGGATATGGGAAAATCAGCTTCTTCCGGTTTCTCCGTGGATATCCCCGGCCTGGTTCCCGATGTGATACTGCCCCGGCAGGGATCGCCCATGGGGGAATACGGGTTTGTCCTGCTCCGCCATTTCATGCACATGAAAATTCCCCAGATCAACAAGATCGAGGGGGTGACCATTGCAAAAAATCAGTATCTGACCCTCCAGACCCTGGGGGCTGCCGGGATACCAATTCCCAAATCCTGCTTTATTACCCAGAAATCCTGTTTTTTTAAGGCTGTTGCAAACCTGGGCGGGTTCCCGGTAATTGCAAAGCAGGTGGACGGTATGGGGGGAGACGGGGTGGTAAAGATTGTGACCCCGGCCCAGGCAGATAAATATCTTGACATCAACCTTAATCCTTTGAAGGGGTTGCTGGTTCAAGAATTTATATCGCCTGATGGCCGCCAGGATCTGCGGTTTCTGGTAATCGGCGGACATTTGGCCGGCGCCATGGCCCTTGAGCCGGCCCCGGGGGATTTCAGGGCTAATATCCATCAAAATGGCCGGGCAACTGCCATGGAACCTGGCAGGGAATTGGAACGTCTGGCCCTTGACGCCGCCAGGGTCTGCTGTCTGGAAATTGCCGGGGTGGACATGATGGTGGAAAAAAAAAGTGGACGTCCCCTTGTGGTGGAGGTAAATTATTCTCCGGGGTTCAAGGGGCTGGAAGAGGCGACGGGAAAAGATATTTCAAGGGAGATTATTGATTATGTTACCTCGGTCACCCCGGCCAAAAACTGATGAAGACGTAACCCAATGGAAATAAGAAAAAAAGCCAATGAAAATAATTGATTTTAATCTGACCCGGGATTCAGAATTTGCAACAGCCTCAGCCAGGGTTATTTTTGAAGATTGTAACCGGCCCGAACAAAGGGTGTATATTAAAACCCCCCTCTCTTTTGCCCCGGGGTTTGATGCCAACCCGGATGCATTTTTGGTGGGTTGTCTTTTGCCTGCCCTTCATCTGGGGGAAAAAAGAATATATATTGAACAGGCGATCTGCCCATTTCTCAAAGAAGGGGTGGGCGTGGCCATGAACATCTTCTCCCATTGGACAAGATTTAAGCTAAAAGAGCGCTACACCCCCATAAAAATTGAGGCCAAAACCCGGGAACACCTGGTGCTTCTGGATACTCCCAGGACCGGTATGGTCATGTCCGGAGGGATGGATTCCCTTGCCGCCCTTCGGTTAAACCGGCTTAATTATCCCAAGGGCCATCCAGGATATGTAAAAGACAGTTTTTTCCTCCACGGCTTTGATATCGGCGGCGTGAAGGAACGGGGGACGAAATACCATGTGTTTGACAGGGCCATGGATGCGATTTTAAAAATTACCCGGGATGCAGGCACCTGCTTGATTCCGGTCTATACAAATATCCGGCATTTGTGTGATGAGCGGGAGCTTTGGCTGGACAGTTTTTTCGGGGCGGTTCTGGCTGCCATGGCCCATACCTTCAGCAATAGGATAAACCTTATGTTTATCGGCTCCTCCTATGATATTCCCAACCTGCACCCCTGCGGCTCCCATCCCCTGCTGGATCCGGAATACTCCAGCTACGGATTGAGACTCCGGCACCGGGACTATGAAATGTCCCGTCTTGAAAAAATAAGAATCGTTTCCGACTGGGATGCGGCATTTCAAAATTTCAGGGTCTGTCTTGCCAATGTTCCCGACCGCCTGAACTGTGGAAAATGTGAAAAATGTGTCCGGACCATGACAGAGCTGACAGCTTTAGGGGTGCTGCACAAGACACGGGCATTTGTTGAGGATGAGGTGACGCAAAAGGATATTGAGCAATTTGATATTACCATCAGGGTCCGGCCGCCCTTTTACAGGCCCATGATTCCCCTGCTGAGACAGCAGGGCAGGGATGACCTGGCTGATACCATTGACAGATTGTTAAAAAAGACAAACAACTAAAAAAATAAGGCATTATGAAAAAAAATGGCATATTGTTGGGATTGGGAAACTGGGGGCCTTGTGGGAAAAAATCATCCCAGGCAGGTGGTCAAAACCTTAAACCAGTATTTTAGTGAAATGACCCTGGCTGTAAAAGAACACAAGGGACTTATCCTCCAGTATGTGGGAAATGAGATTAAGTTGGTTTTTGGAGCCCCTGTGGGTTTTGACGATCATCCGGAAATGGCTGTGCCTGCCGGAAATATCGGCAGCAAGGAAAGAATGTCCTCATAGCCTTTTAACCGGTTTCTTATTCCTATTGGATTTCTTTTGGAATTTTGCCGTGTAGATCCCGGATGTACCGGCTTAACACCGAGCAGATCTGGAGGGCAATCCGTGGAAATTCCATGGCGGTTTCCTTGAACTCCTGCTTGTGAAGTATGAGAAACTGGGAGGGTTCAATGGTCCGGATGGTGGCTGACCTGGGGGCATCATCTATCAATGCCATCTCTCCAAAGGCACCGCCGGATCCAATATGATCCAGCATCACTTCTTTGCCGGCCGCCTGTTCCATGATCACTTCCACACGGCCTTTAATGATGAGAAATACGGTTTCTCCCACATTGTTCTGTTTGATGACAGTTCTTCCTTCCGGGTAATCCAGCTCCCTTGTTACTGCAGCAATGGCGGCAAGCTCGGCAGCGCTCAAACCGGAAAAAATTTCAATTTCCTTTAAAAGAAGTATTTTTTGGCCCAGGGATAATTCCGCGGAATTAATTCTCTGGGGGTTCGTTGACGTGTCCTTAGGTTTACTCAGAATCATTTGAACTTCCTTTAAAATATTTTTATTGATTGAATTTTCCAACTCATTCAACATATCTTTTGCTTCATAGAGGGTGGGATCCTCATGGATCATGCTCAGTCCCATGAGGATGTCCACCCAGTCTTCGGAAGTCAGCAGGTTTGAAAGGACATCCTTCCCCTCTGAATCCAATTCGGGGATTTTTACTAACTTTTTTCCTTCAGCCAGTGCCATGGCCGGGGTGGGGCTTTCAAGCAGGGGAAGCATTGAATTAAAGGTTTTGCGGTCCAGAATATCGCTGAGCAATTCAATGGCATTGGCCCTTTGCCGGGTGTCAGGGGAAAAAATTCCCCGCCAGGCGGTTTTCATCCGGCCGGTCTGGTCATGGATGGCAAGGACCCGAAGAATATTTTCAAGCACCACATTTTTTTTTTGCAAGAGATGTTCAATGGTAAGGTCCCTCATTTGTTCCCGGGGAAGCTGGCTTAAGTTTTCTTCCATGGCAAGGTAGGTATAGCTTTTGTTCAGGTTTTCCTTGGCAAACATCAGGATTTCAAATTCTTTAATGTCAAGGTTTTCCAAGAGCTCAAACAATCCCCTTCGAATTCTGGTGCCTGGCATGCCCAGGGATTCAATCAATAGTTTGTGATTTTGGTAATTGGCAGTGCGTATTTTATACTTGGCAAATTTATGGATGGAGTCTGTTTTGTCCCCCAATAGGTGGATGGCTTTTCTCAGGGAAAAATCATCATTGATATCCAGGGCATCCAGGGCTGCCATTCTGACATCCTGGCGGTCATAGGAAAGATAAGCAAAAATAACGGCATTTAATTCCCTGGCCCTTAACCGGGACAGGGCCCTGATAATGTCCGGAATGATGGGATCAATATTTTTTTCTGATAATATCGCAAGGAGCCCGTCAATATATTCCATGTCATTGCTCAGGCCTGCGCTGATAATACCCGATTGCCGCTCCTCCATCTCTTTGGCCCCAAGCCAGGTTTCAATCATGGGACGGTGCCGGGCAGGGTCCCTTGAATAGAGGCAGGCACCTGTGAATCCTCGGATAACCGGGTGTTTACTTTCAATACAGGGGGTTAAATCCACTCCATTTATGGCCGTAAACTCATTCTGGCAAATGAGTTTTAATATGGCAATGGTGACCTCTGGTTTTCCCGGATCTAAAAAGCCTACCAATTTTTTAGCGGCATCTTTACGGGATGGGGGCGAGATCATTTTGATCAGGGCCAGTTGGGTTTCCTGGTCCTGTTCTTCAAGGTTTTTTAGGATATGGGTATCCAATTGTTTTGGGGAAAAATTTTTCAGCAGTTTCCCATACCAGATGGCATCTTTTCCCCTGGCCGATAAAAAAGAGGTTTCAAGATCTGATAAAACTTTGTCCTGGTTGAATATGCTGCCCAGCTCTTTCTGGTCAAGACTCTTTATATCCAGAAGGTTATTTGAAATAAGATCCCTGAGGATCATGGCGTACTTGGATTTCAAGATAATGGGGGCTGCCATCCAGACCAGCACAAAGGGCAGGGCCACAAAGGTCAAATATCTGGGGTGAAAATAGGGTTCTGAGATCAGAATAAGGGCGGAACCTGTAAACAGAGCCATTCTCACCACGGTTCCCCTTAAAAAAGGACGGATCATGTTTCTGTAGGACTCGGGAAAAAGTCCGATTAAAATGGAGTTTGCCGGTACATTGATTGTGGTTCTGATGATATTGGTGGACATCCTTGCATACATGGCCGAGAACATATCAAACCGGAAGAGAAATGCAAAAAATGCAATCATATAGTTAAAGGGGTGGAACATCAGTGCCACGGGCAGGCCCCATCGCCCGTAAATTCTTCCCACAAAGAGCAGAATAATGAGACTGATGGTGTACAATCCCCCCCTGAAATACCCAAAAAAATCGATCATGGCAGCTTCCGAGGCAAATTGATCATTGATGGCATAATTAAATTGATAATTCATGATGGGGATGACCACATTGGGCATGAAGGTCAGGACCAATACAATCTTAATGAGCAGTGAATCTTTTATCAGGGGGTATACTGCCTTGAACTCCTGGATCATGGAGGTTTTCTTCTTGCCGGGTGAACCTGGACTACCGGGTAAACCGGATCCACCGGGTGAACCGGATTTATCCGGAAATATCAGGGTGGAATAACTCCGGCCCATTGCCTGGACAATGGCAGCTCCCATAAGGGTGGTGACAAGATACAGATATAGCAGGTTGTCCAGGTTAAAGGCCTTTGCAAAATAAGGGGTTCCGAAACTGCCGAGAATAAGGCCGATCACCCCGCCTGCCGTCAGGAGGGGAAACAGCCGTTTGGACTGCCGCATATTGAAAAGATCATTGCATAAATTCCAGAACAACAGGGCCTGGAGCAGTTCAAATTGGCTTTTGAGCATGAAAAGCAATGGATACAATAGCTCATATCCAAAGGGGATCAGCAGCCTGATAACCGTCACACATATACCTGAAAAAATAAATACATATGACAGCAGTCTGGCTCCGGGCATCTTACCTAGAAACGCTGTTAAAAAACCCGTGATAAAAAAAGTGGCCACTGCATTGAGCATATTGACAATGGGCAGATATTCAACCCCGTAGCGTTTCAAAAAGGCCGTCTCTGCATAGTTATTCAGAATGACACCGGAACTGCGGATAATAAACAGCAAGGCCGTGGTCCACAGCAGGAGACTGATCTCTTCTTCATATATTTTTAATAGGTTTAAAATTTTTGTGCGCATTAATTTGTCTCACGAACCAGCCTGAATCCGGTGGTTGAAAATTTTGCACCGGGGTGGGCATAGGTCCGGTTGGCGCTTCGAAGGAATCGTCCGTAATTATACCAGCTTCCGCCGCGTCTGATCCTGGACTCAGAATCCATGACCCTTGACATCATATTTTCCATGCCGGACATGTGGGGCATGTATTCATCGGAACACCATTCCCAGACATTGCCGTGCATATCATAGAATCCCAAGGGGTTGGGTGCAAAGGATTTGACCGGTGCCGGTCCGCTGGCGGCAATTTTTATGGATGCTAGAAAAAGGAGGCATTCTCCATCTTTTTTTTTATTATTGCCATACATGGCTTTGGAGCAGTCTATGGCATCTCCCCAGCTGTAGGCGCTTGTTGTTCCTGCCCTGCAGGCATACTCCCATTCTGCTTCCGTGGGAAGGCGGTAGACGCCTATTCCTAGTTTATTTAATTTGGAGATAAACTTGAGACAATCATAATAGGAGACCCGGGTGACCGGCATATTATCGCTCCCTTTTCGCCTTCCTATCCATTTTCTCCCCATGAGAGTTCTCCATTGCTTCAGGGTTACTTCAGTGGTTTGCAGATAATAGGGGGTCTTGATTTTCGCGGGATGGAGGGTTTCATCGGAATTGCGAAACCTTTCTGTCTTCGGGCTGCCCATCATAAAAGTTCCCGGTTCAACAAGAATAAATGACATCTCCATGGGGTTCGTAATTTTTTTTTCCTGGGCCGAACCGGGGTGGGGTGGGAAGATCAGTATGGATAAAGAGATCCAAAACGCCATAATTATCTTGGTTTGATATCCTGAATTAAAGAATGACCAAGGGTTCATGATTATTTAAAAATCCTGTGGTGATGGTGTTAAAAAATTACCGAAGAAAAACTGTATGAAAACATCCAATTACAATTTGTCTTTCTTGTCAAGGAGAAAAGGGTGAAAATACCAGGACATTTTCTTGGGATGATGCTTCTTTCATCCATTTTGTGATGATTTTTTGATCCTTTTCATCCATGGACGTGATACTAAATCTTGTGCAGGACTGGTTTTGTTCCATTTGGATTGAAGTGCTTTTTGCATATATCTCATCAAAACAATGGGCATCAACACAAAAATCAAACTTTAATTTGATGTCGGTGAACGTGTCAATGGGCAGGGCGGTCGTTGCATATATGCTGCTCTCATCCATTGCAATGGTTTCTCCGAGGATGGGGAGGGGCCTTACTTTTTTATTCCGGATGGTCCAGCACTGAAAGGGAAGTTTTATGGCAAGTCGGGCATCGGCTTTGCTGGATGCCTTTAGCGCAACACTGTAATCTGCCGTTTCCATGGCGGAGACTGAATAAAAAACCAGTGGTTTTTTCATGCCTTTCATCATGATGTGCTGGGCAGGCATGACCACGACCTTAGGCTTGACCTGACCATAGGTGGATTTGCCGATGAGCACCTGGCCGCCGATGCTGTTGGATTCTATCCGTGATGCCCGGTTCACCGCATCTCCAACGATTCCATATTTCATTCTGATTTCCGAACCGATATTACCGACAATGACATTGCCGGTATTAATGCCGATACCCATTTCAAGGGACGGGTATCCAGATTCAAGAACCTCTTTGTTCAATACCTCCAGGCAGTTTTGCATTTCAATGGCACAGGCAATTGCCCTTTCCGGGTCATTGCCATGGCTTTTTGGGGCGCCGAATACCGCAAGAATCGCATCCCCGATGATTTCATCAATTATCCCG
>PIVS01000695.1 GCA_003353855.1 Desulfobacteraceae bacterium | reverse complement strand
AGCCATTGAAAAGGTTTCTGGTAAAGATTGATTTAAGACTTGGGCGTTGGGCCAGGAATAAATACAAGCGACTGCGTGGACATAAGCGTCGGTCATGGGCCTGGATTAAGAGATGCCGTTCTACATCACCCGGAATGTTTGTACACTGGGATTACCTGTTTTCTAAAAAGGCCATGGATAAGAGGAACCGTATGAAGTGAGAACTTCATGTACGGATCTGTGAGAGCCTGAGGGGGAAGTTCCCTCGGGCCACTCGACCCTCAATTAAAAATTAAATCTGAGGGCGTTGAGGTGATAAATATGGGATATCCTATCCAATTAAAAGAAAGACGCCCCAGAGACTGAACAGCCGAAGAACGTATTTCAGCAATAATGAAAACCGGTTGTATGAATGACAAAGAGCGGACAGCCTGGAGTCGCAAAAACGGTATTTTTATCCATCATTTAGATCAATGGGAAAAAGATGCCATATCAGCAGTAATCCCGAAAACAAATAAAGCCCAACTGTTGGGGTTAACCATTCGAACCCTCCAGCGGTGGGGCCAAAACGGACTGTCGGACAACCGAAAAGGGTCCCGGGCCGCCCCTGGTAACGTTCCATAATTGTATGTCCCATTGGCTCCATAACGAATATATCTGGTTCCCGAAAAAGAACACAATCCATCTTCACCAGCACAACTAAACCACTCGGCCTTTATTTCCTTGCAACTCAAGGTTAAGAATGCTGTAAATAATTTTAGAAAAATGTATATCGCTTTTTTGTTGACCACTGGCATATTTCCTCCGTTTAGTAATATGGAAAATAGAGCCAAGAACTCACAAGAACATTAAAATTAACCAAAACTTCGTGCCTGTACTCCAGATTTGAAATTTAACCGGAAGACCAAAGGATTGAAAACAACCTTCCAGGCCGTATCAATCCTTCACAGGTTAGATGAGCTGGTTTCACTCTTTTTCTATCAGTTTTTCTCCCCAACACTCCACATTTTTAAGCCCTTCAATACTGTTGACAGTAAAGACTGGATCCTTTCCTTCCTTCTTCTGTCTGGCATAATCTTTAAGGGCTGCAAAGGCAATTTTCCCAAGCAGTACGATGGCGATAAGATTAATAAGTGCCATACTACCCATGAAAAGATCTGCCATATTCCAGACAACCTGAATCTTGACAATAGAGCCCATGAGAACCATGGCAACAACTGCTATACGATAAAAAAACAGCCATTTTTTGTTGGTATTTATAAACTCAATATTTGACTCGCCATAATAATAGTTACCAACAATGGAGCTGAAGGCGAAAAGCATGATACACAGGGCTATAAAATTGTTTCCCCAACCACCCACCTGGGAACTTAATGCGGCCTGGGTAAGTTGAATTCCCGTCAACCCCTTGGCGGTCCATGCACCCGATAATAAAATGATAAATGCGGTGGCACTGCATATAAGAATAGTATCGGTAAACACACCCAGGGTCTGGACAAAACCCTGCTTGACCGGGTGGCTCACGTCGGCAGTTGCAGCGGCATTGGGAGCACTGCCCATTCCTGCCTCATTGGAAAACAAGCCCCGTTTAATTCCCTGCATCAGTGCGATTCCCATACCACCGCCAACTGCCTCTTTCAATCCGAAAGCACTGTGGATGATGAGACTAAATATGGCGGGAACCTGGGAAATATTTTTCCCGATAACAAACAGAGCAACCAGCAGATATGCCACCGCCATGACAGGCACGATTATTTCAGATGTTTTAGCCACCCTTTTGACACCGCCAAAGATAACAAATGCGGCCAATATCGCCAGGATCAGGCCGGTCAGCAATCGGTCAATGCCAAAGGCATGTTCGAAGGCAAGGGAAATGGTGTTGGCCTGTACAGAATTAAATACAAGACCAAAACATATTGTTATCAAAATTGAAAAAACAATTCCCATACCCCTCATACCCAGGGCTTTTTCCATATAGTATGCAGGCCCTCCCCTGTATCCGTCCTTGTCCTTCACCTTATAAATCTGGGCCAGTGTACTTTCCACAAATCCGGAACTTGCACTGACCAGGGCCAGCATCCACATCCAGAATACCGATCCAGGACCGCCTATTGCGATGGCAATGGCAACACCTGCAAGGTTTCCTGTCCCCACCCTGGAGGCCGTGCTTATACAAAAAGCCTGAAATGAAGAAACATTTCCATCGCTATCCCTCGAAGTGGATTTTTTCGCCCCTTCTCCCAATAAGCGGATCATTTCGCCCAGAAATCTGAATTGAACAAAATTTGTTCGTACAGTAAAATAAATTCCTATTGCCATAAGTAATACAATGAGTACATATGACCAAAGAAATGTGTTGCCTGTTGAAACTATA
>PIVS01000157.1 GCA_003353855.1 Desulfobacteraceae bacterium | reverse complement strand
AACAATATCCTGAATCAGTGTTATATCTTCGCTTGAAAAATCACGTCCACAAAAAGTTTGTTTCTTTATTTTTTGCATGACATATACCCCCCGTTATTCTTACATAACGAAAATATGGCATATTGTTCAGCTAAAAATTATTGCACCATATAGCGGTCGTCATCACAAAACCTCGTGAAGATAGGTTTAAAAAATCAAAGGAGATATCCGTTTGCAATGATATTATCTTGGCAAAATTATCGAAATAATTAAAAAAAAACGATGTGCCCCTTTAAATACAGCTACTTAGACTTGTTTCAGAAGAACCGCACCCTTTTTGTTTCGTGATTATGTAAAGCAGCATAATAAAAACTTGCTAATCGTATACTACCTATTCGCAACAAGTTGTTTTTTGCTATTCCTTGTCGGTATGACGGAACTATTTTTCATAGTTATACTTTAAATTTTATTTTTGTACCGCTTACCTTAACTGAAAACTCCCCGTTACTATTCACACTAGCTCGTGGGCAGTCACATAGATGCTTCCATTTTGTAGTGATTACCGGATAGGGTATCTTAAGTAGCCCTTTCCTCTTTGTCTTCCACTTGGTTGTTGTTTTTAGATAATCTATTGCTCCTGTGGCGATGCCGGCAAGGTGTGCTTTATTTCCACTGTCTGAAAGCGTCATTTTAATCTCACCGTCGTACCGGTAGAGCGTTAGCGAAATCGTTTCATTGAATGTGCCAGTGAAAGTGAATTTACCGTCGGAAGTTAAATCACCTGTCATGTCCACTTTGGCAAATCCCAAGTTGGTTTTGGAGCCACCATGGATTTTCATCAGTTTCTTGTTTTGTTTCAGTGTGACAAGACTCAGTTTGAAATTGTCATCACAAATGGTATACGTTCCAAGCTTTAAGTCGCCGTTCATTTTGCCTGTCAATGTAGCCGTCTTGGTATCGATACACAGTGCGGAGACATTCAGCTTGGAGGTAGCTCCTAAGCCGATGTGACACTCGGCATCCTTAGTCAATTTTAGTTCTACACTTTTATCTGTGCGTATTGTCAACTTATATTCACCGCCGCTGAACTTCAAGATTCCAAGATCAAATGCGAGATCATCTATGGTTATTTCAATGGGCAAATCGCCCTTGGTGACAGTTAAACTGTGATTCAAATTGAGAAAAAACTTTGATTTCAATTCTGAGTTTGTAAGCGCAATAGCGCATTTCTCCTCCGAATTCTCCATGCATATATCGGGTACGGTTACATAGAGTAAATCAGTTCCAATTTGAGCTTTGGTTGTTGCTTGCAGACTAAAATACCCCTTATTACTAATTGTGACATTCGTCGACATAATTTGTTTGCTCCAATACGTCAGTACGGCATTTTCAAGCTGAATACTTGCCGTTTTGGGAGTGACCACTAAAGAGAAATCGCCGCTAAGACCGGCTCCATTAATACTGATTCCTTTCGGCACATGGATATTAAGAGCGCCATTTCCCGCCGTATCCAATTGACCAGTCACTGACGCTTTGTCAAAAAGCGGAGGAATACTTAATTCGTTTGAGAACTTCAGGCCGGCGTTTTCGGGCTCTACATGAAATTCCACATAATCATCTCCCAAAATGGGCAACTTAAAGCCAAAGAGATTCACTGTGTTATCTGTATCAAGGCTAAGCACAACCGAACCCTGCATACCAGTTTTCTGAATGACGAGCATTCCACGCATAGTGAATGTATTTGAAAGACATTCAAAGTAGGTGTTCATAAACAGGTTGAGTCCTTTATCGCTCAATTCGAGATAGAATTGTTCGTTGCCTTTTGCCAGCTCCAGTCCATGAAGCTGCAGCGAAGCGTCTGCATCAAATGTTAATTTGAAAGCGCCAGTTTTGTTGAATTGTAAACTGCCCTCGCATGTGGTGTTTATCGCTATTGTATCAGGTAGTGAATTAAAGGTGACGTCTCCTTCCATGTAAAAGGAATCACTATCAGCTCTTATAACACCGTGAGCATGGAAAATCTGTTTGGTCAGCAGCTTGAGCTTGGTCTGACCGGCAATCTGAAATGTGGTAGATTTTAGCCCTGCGTCGCTGGAGGGTTTGAGCAAAAAGGCCGCCGCAGAAATATTAAGAGCAAGGAGGCCATCAAGACTTCCATCAAACTGAAATCCCGTTACAAATTCCCTTTTGGCGGTTGCAATGATCCCAAACATTGCATCGACTTTCAGCAAATCTGCAAGGCCGAATTTCCCGGATAGGAATAGGACGATGTATTTGTCCTTCAGCCCCACATCGCCATTGTACCCGGCGAGTGTAAGCACGTCGCTTACGCCTAAAATGCTTGGTTTGTTTGCCAAAGCGATATAGTCAGGATCATTGATGTATTGATTGTCGCTGATTTCATCCCCGGTAGAAAGCAAATAGGCCGTTTCTAAACTGAAGGGGCCAAAAACGAAGTCTTGCGTTCCGCTTCTATCTTTATAGGGAATAGCACGTATGGTTTTGTCCAAACTGATCTTCTTAACGGCGTTCAAGAAACCTGCTATAGTCTTGTAGAGACTGATGTCGAAGTTTGGGCCTTCTGCACCCAGTAAGATCTTGCCGCCCAAAAACTTCGGTAATTCGAAATAGTTGTTATCGCCCCTGAATTCCAAGTCAATATTGGTGGGCACGCCATCTCCCTTCAGGGGAAGCTCATAATCTTTAACGGTGACGAAAGTCTTGAAGTTCATGGCGGTTTTGACAATTTCCATTAGATTTAGACGTGGCGCCGGTAAGCCGATGTGGGATTGAACAGTAAAACCCAGGATATCCGTGACTTCAAATCCCAGTTTGTCGTAAAAGAGAGGTATGGGTATGGGGAATTCCGTTTCATAAATCACCAGCATAAAAAGTTTTTCGACGACAAAGGTGTTATGAAGAGTTGTGGGGTCCGCAAGAAACTTCTTTGCCGTTTTCGCTACCTTGCTGAGTGCCTTGAGTACGTCATCGGAAGTTTTTTGCAGTTCAGTGACCGCTTTCAATTGCTTGGCATTTAACTTGGCCCGCAGCTCATCGCTAACCTTATGCTGGAGCGCATCCAGGTCCTTGTCATCCAATTTGGCCAGGTCATAAACCAGCGTATCGATGATGGTGCTCAGGATATCGAATTGGTCGAGTTTCATGTCCGCTTCGACCAGCAGGAAGGCCCCCGATAACAATTCCCCAAAGGAAAAGCTCCTAAACTCGATACCATAGAGTGTGGGCAAATAGCCATTCAAGGCAGGATAGAGAATACGCACCGGTTCTACACACTTGTCTGATGCAGACTTATCTGACCCAGCGGGACTGGCTTTTTTATCCCCATGGCCGCTTAGGTTCAGCTTGCATCCGCCATCGGATGTAATGGCTATATCAAAATTGAAACCGGTGGGGAAACTTAGATTGAGATAGGGTGTTAGACGCTTCGGTAATTCATCGAGCATGTTTTCAACAATGAATGCGAAGAGGGTCTGGACCTCATTGGGCAGCTCCACGCCGGTAATATCCTGAAATTGAGCCGTGCATTTGTCCATTTCGAATTTACCGTTGTCATCAAAGAAATCGTAGCCCTTAAGAGGTATTGGGTCAGGCAGTTTTTTGATAGACTTTTCGGGTACATTACTATATTTCAGCAGGTTCTTGAGGAGGACCGTAGGAATTTGTACTTCCTTAATGATTTGGAAACCGCCGCTGGCCGAAAGCGCCCCTTTCGAGGTGTCAATACTGAATTTTGGCACTTCGATTTCCACTTGGCCCGAGGCTTGTATTTTTAGTTTTTCCAGGTCGACATAGATATACTTGTTTGAGTCAGGGACATGAGTGAAATTTCTTTTTTCATCATAACTTCGCTTGTCTTCAAGGGAAACAAAGTTGAATGGCGAAGAGGACAGTACCGCAGAAAAGCCGGTTTTTACACCAAAGCTCAGTTTCAAATCAATGGTGGACGCATCAGGGTTTTGCTGGTCAGGATTGTAGACCTTAAGTATTTTGAAGTCATCACCCAGGTGAAGCGCCTTGCCAATGACCTTGTTGAATTCCGATGGTAGGCCGAGTTTTAGTGCGATGGACATACTCGCATCGTCGGAACTCATCTTAAAGTCAAGGGAACCGATACCTATGGCCCCCGTACCCAAGTCAATGTCACTACTATCACCGCCGCTTGATTGGTCGATGGGATTGGCAATCGCCGGAATCTTCAAAATCGGGTAGTCAAATTCCGCGCACGGAATGGAATTAGAGACAGAAAAATCGATGCCATCGGTGTTTATTTTTAGGGTGGAAGAGACCTTAATTTTACTTGAGTTAATTATGTCGCTTAATTTGTCAGGTATTTCTCTCAACGTTAAGGAACTGGCGGCGCGGAAATCCCATGTCCTTGGTTCTTCGCCGGTCTTTTGAGAGGCGATTTCAATTTCTTCAAAGGTAAAATCCAGGGATGGGTTATTGCCCTCACCAGATATAAAGACCGCTAAGGGCAGGCTGAGTGTGGCGTCTTGTTTTCCCTGCGCGTCGGGTATGGGCCCGAATTTGAGTTTAGAACTGGTTACACGCTGGGTAGTTTCGTGCTCAAACAGCAATTCACCTTTGATATCCAGCAGGGTTTTTCCCCCATTAAGCAAGTCCTTGATTTTGAGCGTGCTATCTGTAGATATGTGCCAATCCGTGTCCGTTTCTTCTCCGGATTTTTTCCGTTCAATGCCTAAATCGATTCTTGTTACTTCAAGGCTAATAAGATTGGGAATTTCGATTTTTGGTGCTTTGCCCTGATCTGCCGGTATGGGGCTTTCCGTCTCGGGACTCGGGTCTTGAGCCTTTGGTGTTTCGGCTTTCGTATCATAGGCTAAGGCGAAGCACTGCTTCTTTGTACCTTGTACCGATATGTCCTTGTAGGAGGCGGAGAGACTCAAATCGTGACAGTTAAAAATCGAAGCTTGCACCGTGCCTAAAAGCACCCATTTCTTTTCAGTTTCTGAGTGCGTGTATTTGAATGAGAATTCAAAGCTCCTTAATTCGATATCCACGCCTTTAATGGTTGGAATGTTTTGGCCCTTTATTGTAACGTGGCATTCATCATTCGAAAAACCGAAATCCAGGGAAGCCAGGTTGACTTGCTTATCCCCGAGTTGAAGTGTTTTCCCCTTGTTTTCCGGATGTACGGATTCCTCGTCATCCAGTTGCACCGTAGCCGACAAGGAATATTGCTTCTTCGAATCGATTGTAAAATCGAGTTGTTCAATAATGACATCAGGCACGCCCTCGGGTAAATGGTCTATGCCCAGGAGCTTCTCAAGTATTTCAGAGAGATTTACGTTTTGTGCGGACGCCGCAAAACTGCTTGTTTCATCCAGCTTGAAATCAGCGTCGAAAAAGAGTGTATTGCTGTCCGACGTTTCATCATCATCAGCAGGTTGTTGGCCCTGTGAAGAAGGGTCCAAAAAACTTAGGGAAAAGCTTGCGTCTACTTCACCCGTCATCTTCTGCTCCGCGGTTTCATCAAAGCCTATCCTTAGCAAGAGCGATTCGAAAGTGAAGGCCACGTTGGGAATGAGGTTGTTCAGGGTCAGCAGTTCTTCCAAGTGGACCAGGGCACAGAATTTCAATTCGTTCGGCTTGAACTTGGCGTAGAGGTCGAGTTCGGCTATGGCTATATCGGTCAGGGCTTGTGGCGCACCACAGGAATCTTGGGCGTTCTCCTTAAATATGGTCAGGGCATTTGCGGGCACCTTAAAATGCTCCAGTACGGATTCCAATTTAACGGGTTCTTTGTCCAGGAATACGCCTCTCAGTTCCAGCTCCGGTATATGTGCGGAGATGCCAATGGTTGCGCCGCCGATGTTTACATTGCCATCGACGCCCGCGGAGAAGCCCCAGTTACCTCCTTGATTGAGCGGATCCAGAACGGTTCCAAATATGCTTACGTCTTGGACGGTAATATAGTCCTTATTCAACACCCATTGCCCGCTTTGGTCAATATTCAGGGTGATGTAATCCAGCATCAATTCTCGTGGTCTAAAACCGATTTTGATATCTGATATGCGAAGATCCGTTGTTCCGCCGTGCCCGGTGGGCAATTGTTCGAGAAGGTCTTCCCCCCCCACAAAAAAGCCGTTTAGATCATCAAAAGTGGGTATGGCCGTACCGGGTTGAATATCAAATTCCCAATCCTGCTCTCTGTCAAATACCATGGCTAGGACGATTTTTACTTCCGAGTTCCCTATCTGAAGGGTCGCGCTAATCTCACCGGTACTAAGCGCGTATGACCCATCGTCGGGAAAGAGATAGTAATGTGACAAATCAAGCTTCAAATCCTTAATCGAATGTGACGTGTTTAAAATGCTCCACGCTGCAGCAGCGTCATTGGGGGCGATGGCGATTTTGGTGTAGGCAATATCCTTACCATTGGGATAGAAGACCGATTCCAGTTTATCGATGGAGAAGAGATTGAAGGATTTGAGGGCATCCAGGGCTTCCGGTAGGACCTCTTGAACCGTCATCAGCGGGATGAAGTTTTCGAATTGTGAAGCGAGATCGCTTTGTGGCGGCAGGTCTATTTTCCATATATCCGTATCCTCCACAAGACTGAACAAGACAGGAATACTTACGTTTTCGCCCAACGCACACTGACCCTTTCCCCTGCAGCAAATCTGGTAGGCGTCCGCGCTTTGTGAGATAGAAATCCGTATGGTGCTACCGGTTATCTTGGCGCTCTTGACTGACATTATCAGCCAGTCTATTTCCGGGGTGCCGCTGATCTGCAAGACATTATTGGCGTCTATTGACGGCGGCGTGTCTATCTTTATTGTTAATTGTTGCCCCGGAACACGTGTGCAAAGCCGGGACAAGTTAATCAGATCGGTCATGCCGGCGGAGAAAATTAACTGCTGATTCTGACTTTGTATCTGATTCTTAAAAAAATATAAAATATCTTGCATGGTATTTTTCCCTGTCAAGAGCTGGATGAGTTGATTATTCGTAATCTCTCAATGACATTATCAAAAAAAGATGTTTTATTCTGACTTTTAAAAATACCAATCTCTTTTTCCTTGTCTGTACTAAATATTGTCTTAATACTCGCATCTGCAGACATGCTATCGAAAGAACGCAATTCCACTTGCTGTCCTATGCATTTATATTTGTGTTTTGTTTTACCTTTAGCTATTTCAAACATAATTCTATTTTTATTAAATTCTTCTTCAGGTATTCTATAAGGATATTCAGAATTGTTGGGATCGTATGCTTCCTTTTTTCCGCGAACGGAACAACAAGGGACGCCACAACTCAATCCCTGAGACATGCTGCCGACAACTTCAGCGGCTCGTTCTCTGGCGTTAAAATCATCTTCCTTTTGTTTGGCCCCGTTTAGCACATAATTGTATACTGACTCCGTAGTTAAATCGGAAAATAAAGCACAGCCTACTTTCTCTTTGGGTTCTTGAAAAGGCCCTTTAGCATCAAGAATTTCTAAATTAATACCATGTATTTTACAGATTGCATAAAACTTCTTTTCCACCTTATTCAGACCACGTTGATGCAACTTCTCAAGGCGTGCGTGAAAAAGCAGGCCTGCAAAGTTCTTTGTGGTTTTGAATTTCTTTTCGTACGTTTTAGCGCAGCTGTAATAGTATGCAAGCAATAAGAGTAGGCCTTCAAGGTTTTTAAATGATTCATTCTCCCATTCCGCCTTTTTTATAAGGGAATTAGATTGCCACTTATTAAGCATTTGTATTTTGTAATTCTTCACTTTAAAATCTTTCAATTTCTGTTCCGCAACCTTAATATGAGGCAGCCATTTATGTGACATAAACCCATCTAAGCTTTTTAATTCCATCAATAATTTATTCATATTCTTGATGTCACAACCAAAAGTTACTTGAGTGGAAATACGGTCGATAGGTTCTTTCTGTGTTATGTCCTTATATATTATGTCCGTGAATGGACTCTTGCGTGAAAGGCCGATACACAAATCTTCATAAGATTTTCTTAGCTCACTATTATCCTTCTTTATGGAAATCGAGTTTCCTCCTGTTTCATCGGGAAAGGCTTTTTTGAGGCCTTCACTTAGTTCTTTTAAAGAAATATTGCGATGTAATATATTCTTATCCTTACCAGTTATTTTACCGTGATGCATCCGGATGCGGATAATTTCTACGAGCTTCCCAGCACATTGCATTGCCCTTTTTAACTTTTTAAGTTCATCTTTATTATTTATATCAAATGGATGGATAATAATCTCAGGTATGGCGTACCTTTGCATTTTTTTTTTATCTTCTGTCTTACGTCCAGCCGTATGATGATCAATCGTAAGATCGAGAATGCCCTTCCATTTCATCAGCACTGTTCCGTATGCATCATCACCTTTTATAATGAACTTTTTATTCTTAGAACCTACTCTCCCGGAAACATCCTGACAGCAGATCGTGCTCGCACCTTCCTTCTTGTCTTTAGGCTCCTGTATTAAAAACGGCATATGACTCAATTCCAGTTCAAAACCCACGGCCATCGGTTATACCTCCCAATTAACAGGTTGAATATTCTAATAAAAAATGTATGGCTCTCCTTGGTTCAGCCATGCAAAGCGTAGAAAAACTCTTGGCTCCCTTGAAATAACGGGGTTCGGCGGCACTCCGCCTTTGTGACCAATGTAGCACCCTGGAACTGGATCGGCCAGAATGGACACGCAAAATTAAGCCCAAAATGCCCAACTAGACCGGTCAATGAATGAATGATAAGAACTCGCTTTTTTAGAAAAAGTATTAAAAAACATAGGGGGCAGGTCCTCATTCGTGACAGATAAAGTTGGTAATAGGATCGGGTAATAGGAACTCACTTGCGATAAATATTTATATACACCTGAAATGATTGTGTGTCAACGAAGAAAAAATACCAGATAATGCAAATTTTTTTCTGTAAAATTGCCGAGTCAAAGTTCCCTTTTTTCCTTTTTATTTTCAACAACTATTTAATGGTCTTTCTCCGGCCCCAAAACTTGTAACTACGTTCAGGGATAAGGCCAGAAAAATTATGGGGGGGAAGGGACTACTCCATCTCTCCCATAGATAAATACCTCCGGCCGGTTTCCAATTCTTCGCGGGTCTCTGATAATATTGCGCTTACAAGCCTTAAAAGAGAGGCTTCATTTGGGAAAAGCGTGGCAACACTGGTTCTGCGTTTAATTTCCGCATATCCATCTTTGGTACATATCGAACCGCATTCCTTTGTAAATGTACCTGACAACGCTGCCAGGGAACACTTGGAAATACTGACCTTAATGCAGCCTTTAACCCGCTATGATCGTCATCTGTAATTAGTTTTACTCCATGAAGACCTCTTTTTTTCAGGTCCAAAAAAAAATTGCGCCAGTGGATCTCTGCCTCACTCAATGAAACACTGGCCCCAAGTACCGTTCTCTTACCATCTTCCATCACACCGATAGCTACCAAAACTGCACAGGATAGGACCATCCCGTCCTGGCGTACTTTTTCATATCTGACATCAATCTGGAGGTATTGAATCCTTCCTATTGGTCGGTTACGCCATTTTTTCAAGTTCTTCATCCAAAAGTTTGTTAGATAGGAGTACCAGATTAAAGTCAACCTCTTTTTACAACATTTTTTGAGGCACAGCTATCCTATACCAATCCAGGTTGGTTTTTTTCAACTTAAACCAGCTTAAACGTTTTTT
>PIVS01000694.1 GCA_003353855.1 Desulfobacteraceae bacterium | reverse complement strand
TTTCTGAAAAGAATGGCGACCCCGGGTGGCCGACGGGTCATCAATGCAAGAAGAGCAAAAGGAAGAAAAAAACTTACTGTTTAATAAAGGGATTTATTGAATAACTTTTCTTTACCCAAGGATGTGAGGCTCCGAAAAAGGGGCCAGTTTTTAACGCTTTCGAAACAAGGGCAAACGATACACGCGAGCTATTTTATAGCAGCCGTCCTCGCCGGGGCAGGCGAATGCAATCGAATTGGAATTACCGTATCTAAAAAAGTGGGGAATGCAGTAGAGCGAAACCGGATAAAAAGAATTATAAGGGAATATTTCAGACACAGAAAAGATTCTATTCCGGGAACCAGGGACATAAATATCATTGGACGGAAAGGCCTGACGACGCTATCCAACAGACAGATTATTAAGAAGCTTGATAAACTTTTTACAAAAATAGCAGAAAAAACTCATGGTTAAACAGCTATTATTAATATTTATTAAAT
The DNA here is from genome assembly GCA_003353855.1 of Desulfobacteraceae bacterium. GTDB lineage: Bacteria > Desulfobacterota > Desulfobacteria > Desulfobacterales > Desulfobacteraceae > NBML01. Next base: position 1,875 of record PIVS01000694.1, on the reverse strand, counting down.
TTTATCAATTTTTTATATCACCGCTAACAGGTCGGAATTGCAGGTATTATCCAACCTGCTCGGCATATGCGTTTGAAGCGGTTGCAAAACATGGCAGCCTCAGGGGCAGTGCCCTTGCTGTCAAAAGAATATTGCGTTGTCATCCATTCCATGCCGGAGGATATGACCCGGTTCCATAATTAATCCCTAGCGCATAACTGTTTCCCTCTTCTTTATTATGAAAACCCTTTAAAATTTTCAAGTTTTAGGAGAGAAAATGGATGAGCAAAAAAGATTATTAATAGCAGTGGTGCTTTCCGTGGCGGTCCTTGTGGGCTACCAATATTTTTTTACAGCACCATCTGAAATTAATAATCCGTCCCAGGAGGTCCAGAGCCAGGAAGAGGGACAGGCAAGCAATCCCAATGTTTCAGATTATACAAACGGGACTGGAAACCAGAGCCAGGCGCAAAGTAATCAATCCGGTCCTGATGTGAAAGACTATCGGACCATATCTGTGTCAACCCCCTTGTATGAAATTGCCATATCAGAACATATGGCAGCCATTAATAGTTTCGAATTAAAAAATTATAAAGAAACCAGCCAAGAAGACTCTCCTTTAAAGCAATTGGTCCCGGAGCAGCTTGTTGACGGCACCATGTCCTTTACTATGGAAGGCGGAACCATCCAGGGCCTTGACAATGCAGTTTATACCGCAAGTGTTGGCAATACAGCGGTCGACCTGTTCCAGGGAGAAAAAACCATTGTGTTTTCATGGGTGAACTCCCAGGGAATTGCCATAAAGAAAATCCTCACCTTCAGGGCAGATTCTTATCTCATTGACTGCAAAATTCTTATCCAAAACGGTTCTGGTATGCCCATCAATGATGCCATTGTTATTTCCATGCCCGGGTTTTATAATGACGAGGTGAAGAAGCAATCCCGGTTTGCCTTTCAGGGACCTGTGGCCTATATCAATGATAAGTATGAAGACATTGCACCAGATGACATCGAAGACCAGGACACCTTTAACGGCAAAATTGACTGGGCCGGCTATACAAGCCAGTACTTCATGACCACGGTTATGCCCAAAGAACCAATGAAAGCACAACTCAAATTATCCTATGCCAATGATATTGCCACGAACCGGTTTGTTCAAAAAATTGACCGCCTGGATCCCGGCAAACAAGGGCAGTACGACTATAGCTATTACTTAGGCCCCAAAAGCTATGATCTTTTAGGTAAATACGATCACAACCTTTCAAAAGCAATTAATTTTGGCTGGTTTGATATCATTGCCAAACCCCTTTTGATAACCATGGACACGATTTACGACTTCATTCCCAACTATGGTATTGCCATCATTTTGCTGACCATTCTCATCAAACTTATCTTCTGGCCCCTGGGTACAAAAAGTTATAAGTCCATGAATGAGATGAAAAAAGTCCAGCCCCTGATGATGGAACTGAGGGAAAAATACAAAGACGACAAAACACGAATGAACCAGGAAGTGATGGGGTTGTATAAAACCTATAAGGTCAATCCGGCTTCCGGATGCCTGCCCTTGCTTGTTCAAATGCCCATATTCTTTGCCCTTTACCGCATGCTGTACCAGGCCATTGAACTTCGCCACGCCCCCTTTTTCGGGTGGATTGCCGACCTGTCGGCACCGGACAGGCTCTTTAGTTTTGATTTTACCATTCCCTTTATGGATGCACCAAGCGGAATTCCGGTGCTCACCCTTCTCATGGGGGCATCCTTCCTGCTCCAGCAGAAGATGACACCCACGGCAGGGGATCCCATGCAGGCAAAGATGATGATGCTGATGCCCATATTCATGACCGTGCTGTTTATAAATTTTCCGGCAGGACTGGTCTTGTACATGTTTGTTAACAA
>PIVS01000002.1 GCA_003353855.1 Desulfobacteraceae bacterium | reverse complement strand
ATTTCAGGAATATCTGACTGGCGGTAAAAAACACAGTTTTCATAATCCAATCCCAGGGCAATCCAGGCAGCTGCAATTTCAAGAGCTGACTGCTGGCGTTTTTTCGGGTCATGGTTTTTAATCAGGGAGTGGTAATCCGCCAAAAAATAATAGGAGGTGAGATCCTTGTTTTTACTGGATTCAACTGCAGGACGGATGGCCCCCACATAATTTCCAAGATGGGGAGTGCCACTGGTTGTAATACCGGTTAAAAAATCTGCATTTTTCATTTATTTTCCTAATATTAATTGATTTAATTGAACTAATTGGCTTGATTAAAACAAGAGGGGAGTACCAAAAACCTCTATTTTAATCAATAAGTTTGTTTTTCCGGGCATATTGAGTGGCAAATTCGGCTTCCTTTTCAGGGGTCTCAAGTTTATTGTCCAGTTTTTCATTTATAATCAGGTTTAAAATTTTCGTATATACAGGTCCAGGTTTTATACCAATTACCAGCAGGTCTTTTCCACAGAGGCTGGGTTTAATATATCTTTGGCGGGTATAAAAAATTGATATGGCTTTTCTGACCTTTTCATTTTTGGTCAATGCCATCATATAAAGGAGGAACTCTGTTTTAAAATTGATAAGTCCCCAATACAATTCCTGACGGGTAATGGGATAGGCAGTTTCAATGAGATTCAATCGATTTTCCGCCTTGTATCTTTTCCCAAGCAATAGGCTTTTTTCCTTTCCCGGTATCATGAGACGATGACAAATCTCTTCGCTTACACCATGGGGGCATCTGTTTAAAACAGCCATGAAATAAACCGCCCACCTGGGATATTGGTCCTCTAAATAGAGCAGATCATGCCATGTTAATGTTTTGTTTACAGATTCAAACAATGCGTAGATGGTTGGGGTGATCAGCAATTGGTTGTGGAGAACTTTTTCAAGACCGTAGGATTCTATGATACGAATGGCCGGGATCGGGTTGTCTTCTCCAAAAATTTGTTTGAGTTCCGACAGGACTCTAAGACCGCTCAAATGCCTGAAGCAGTCAATTTTTACGGCATTTTTAATCAGAGTGGAGGTAACTTTTCCAATCTTAAATCCAAACCTGTTTGCAAATTTAATGGCCCGAAATACCCTTGTGGGATCTTCCACAAAACTTAAGTTGTGGAGAGTGCGAATGGTTTTATCCTTTAAATCACGGGTGCCCCCGAAATAATCGATGAGGGTTCCAAAAGTATCCGAGCCCAGGGAAAGGGCCAGGGTATTTATGGTAAAGTCCCGCCGTCCAAGATCTTTTTTAATGGAACTTTTTTCAACAATGGGAAGGGCTGCCGGTGTGGTATAGTATTCCAGGCGTGCAGAGGCCACATCCACCTTAAAATTATCGGGAAAAACGATCACGGCAGTGCCAAATTTTTTATAGGTATTGACCCGGCATCCCTGCTGTCCGGCATAAAATTTAGCAAACTTAATACCATCCCCTTCAACCACAATATCAATATCTTCTATATCTCTGTCCAACAAAAGATCCCGGACAAATCCTCCTACAACGTAAAGATTCACCCCCAATTGGTTTCCCGTCATACTGATACTTTTCAACAGCTTTTTGGTCTTGGGAGCCAACCGATTCTCAAGGATATTATCAATGTGGCGTTTTTTAACCTGATGTTTTTGTGAAATTCGGTCCTGTGTATGGGATACTTCCCAATTATGCTGGACAAGATAATTAAGTAGATCGGTCCTGGTGATGACCCCTTTTATATTATTGTTGTCAATGACCGGTATGATCCGCTGCTTGCCATCCATGATTTTTAACTTAATCTCTGCCACATCAGCATCCGAAGAAACAAAATGGGTTTCCGAATTCATATACTCACCAACCGGCTGCCCGGCCAGTTGATGAAACAACAACTTTTCCACCACCGGCCTGGTAATATATCCTTCATAGAAATTAGTTTTTATATCCACCACCAAAAGGGTATTAACATTGTACCGGGTCATAATTTTTCCGGCATCTTTACAGGTTGCATCAAGGTCTATGGTAATGGCAGGAGATGACATCAGCACCTTGGCTACCTTGATGCTTTTAACCTCCTGTTTTAATTTATCCAAAAGCATCATTTCCACCTGGGGCAGGGTCTGGTTGTCAATGCCGGCCGAGGCAGCATAGGCGTGTCCGCCTCCCCCCAGTTCAGACATGATTTTCCCCACATCCACCTCAGGGATCCTGTTTCGGGCAATGATATTTATTTTGGCTCCCATGAGAACAACGGCAAAAAAGATATCCAGGTTTTCCATTCTAACGATTTTCTGGACAATGGAGGCCAGATCAGGAATATATGAAGGAGAGGAAATGGTGGAGATATTCACATCAATTTCGTTTATTCTATGAACCTTCATCTCGTTGAGCAGTTCATTGAGCCAGGTCACCTGCTCAGCCTTAATTTCCTTTACCACCAGGCTTGAAATGGTGTTTAAACTGGCACCGCAGGAAAGTAAAAAACCGGCCTGGATAAAATCTGCTTGGGTTGTGGAGGAAAAGGTAAAACGCCCTGTGTCTTCGTATATACCAAGGGCCATGACAGTAGCTTCTTCAGGGGTTATTCCAATCTGTTTCTCCTGTAAGATTTCGCTCAATATGGTGGTGGTGGCGCCATAATCTTTTGAAATATCCATATTGGCCCTGATATCTCCGCCCATGGGGGGATGATGATCATAAATTTTTATATAAAGCCCTTTTTTTCCAAGCAATTCAGATACCCCGGTCAATCTGCTTTTTTGACGGGTGTCCACAATGATCAAGGTGGTGGTCTCAGAAAAATCAATCATGGAGGGGTCAGCCATGTTAAACATATAAGACATTGAACTGATAAAAAAGTCCCTCAGACTCTTTTCCTGGGATCCCGGAAAAATGATAACAGCGTCTGGGTAAAGTTTTTGTGCAGCCAGCATGGCACCAATGGCATCAAAATCTGCATTCACATGACTGGTGATAATGCTTCTGGCCTTAATTACCTTTTTTTTTTCTCTCAAAAACCAACTCCTGTTGAAATCTATTAATGAAATTTATATAGTATATTTGTTTCAAATTTACAAATGTTCCTATTCTGTTATAGTAATTAAGTAGTTTTTTCGGTATCCGCGGTATTGAAACCTAAAATAAAGGATGTGTCATGGCTGTAGTATATGAATGGAAGGGAAAAAACCCAAGGGGCAATACAGTAAAAGGAGAAATGGATGCTGAAAGCGTTGAACAGGTCAGACTCAGCCTCCATAGAAGAAAGATTACGCCGACCAAGGTCAAAAAAAAACCCAAAGATCTGTTTGAAAACGTTGAATTCCTCCAGACCAAGGTCAAGGAGACTGATGTCATTATCTTTGCCAGACAATTTTCCACCATGATTGATGCCGGCCTGCCCCTGCTTCAATGCCTGGATATTCTGCAGTCCCAGCAGGAGAATCCTACCTTTAAGAAAAATTTAAAAAAAATCAAAGAATCGGTAGAATCTGGTGAAACCTTTGCAGATGCCTTGAAAAAATTTCCCAAAGTCTTTAATGAATTGTTTATCAACATGATTGCGGCGGGTGAGGCAGGGGGTATATTGGATGTTATTCTGGGCCGCCTGTCCGCCTATATGGAAAAAATGGCCAAACTAAAAAAACAGGTCAAGGGTGCCATGACCTATCCCGCCATTACTCTTTTTGTGGCCGTTGTTGTGGTGGCTATTATTCTGGTATTTGTTATTCCGGTATTTGAAGAGATGTTCGCAAGCTTTGGGTCGGCACTGCCGGTGCCGACACAGATGGTGGTGGTCATGAGTAATTTTGTGATTGGTAATATCCTGTACATCATTATCGGCACCATTGTAACGGCTTTTCTGGTGAAGCGTATCCATGGGACTGAAAAAGGCAGAATTTTCATGGATGGCATGTTCTTGCGTCTGCCTGTTGTGGGTATGCTGATCCGAAAAGTGGCAGTTGCCAAATTTACAAGAACCGCCAGCACCATGATTTCCAGTGGGGTTTCCATCCTGGAAGCCTTGGATATTGTAGCCAAAACATCGGGAAATAAAATTGTTGAATTTGCCATAAACGATGTAAAAACCGGCATTTCAGAGGGCCGCTCCATGGCAGATCCCCTCCTTGAAAGCGGGGTGTTTCCTTCCATGGTCTGTTCCATGATCGCCGTTGGTGAATCCACCGGAGCCCTCGATACCATGCTTGAAAAAATAGCGGATTTTTATGATGATGAGGTGGATCAGGCCGTTAAAAACCTGACAGATATGATAGAACCCTTTATGCTGGTTTTTCTCGGTGTTGTTGTTGGCGGACTTGTCATTGCCATGTACCTGCCCATTTTTTCAATGGCAGGTGCCATATGATAGAGTACCTGATGCTGATCCTTCCCGATATTCCAACAGAATTTATGATTGATATCTTGACTGTTTATCCAATGGCCAATGCCATTGGATAAGCTGGTTGAGACAAATTCATTTCAGCCAAATTCCGAGCTTTACACCCAGACAAAATGGATCATTCTGGCAAGGGTTGTTTTTGCCATTGTGCTGATATTTTCCAGTCTGTTTTTTTCCACCGGTGACAGTCTGTCCATTCTTTCCCAGCCTTTCTTGTCTTTATACAATATGGCAGCCCTTGTGCTTGTCTTGTCCATTCTATATATTTTTTGGCTGAATCAGAAAAAAGGGTTGCTGGCCCTTGCTTATTTTCAAACCATCATGGATACCTTTCTGGTGACAGGTATTATCTTTATAACCGGAAGCTTTGACAGTGTTTTCACCTTTCTTTATCTTTTGGTTATCATTTATTCTTCCATGCTCCTGCTTATAAAGGGGGGGTTTGTCATGGCCACCTTTTCAAGTCTCCAATACGCCCTGTTGATCGAATTGCAGTATTACCGGGTGATCCCTCCTTTCATGGAGCACTACCCAATTTCCCTGAATGTTGATGGATATCAGATCATATACAGGATAATTATTATTATTTCCGCCTGCTTTACCGTGGCAGTTCTCTCGGGCATCCTCTCCCTCCAGCTCAAAAGCGCCAGGCATGACCTGAAAATCACCCAGGAACATCTCAAACGGGTGGAAAAAATGGCCGCCATGGATGAGATGATTTCAGGGATTGCCCACGAGATAAAGAACCCCCTGGCATCTTTATCAGGGTCCATTCAATTGCTTAAAGAGGATACCACAGCCGGATCCTATGAAGACAAACTCATGCAGATCATTTTAAGGGAAACCGAGCGTCTTAAGCAAATTGCCAATGATATCAGGCTATTTGCAAAACCCAGAAAAACAAATGCAAGCCCGGTGGACATGACCCAGGCCATTGAAGATGTGGCAACCCTGTTTTTAAACACTGCAAAATGGAAAACACGGATTCAAATTTCAACAAAAATTAAAAAAAATCTTTTTGTTACCATTGATCCAATTCACTTGAAACAAATTTTGTGGAATATAGTTAAAAATGCTGCTGAATCCATTGAGAACAAAGGTGAAATAATTATCAGTTTGAACTCGCCTAACAACAAGCGGATCTACCTGACAATCCAGGATAACGGCATGGGCATTGATTCAGCAAAGGCTAAACATATTTTTGACCCTTTTTATACAACAAAACCAAAGGGAACCGGCCTTGGACTATCCATTATTCACCGCATTATCGACACCTATGAAGGGATGATCGATTTTGAATCTATCCCCGGAAAAGGTACCATTTTTACCATTATTTTTAAAAATTATAGATCCGAGGATAGCCGCAGACAAGCAACAAAACCTTGACAATTCAAGGCAAAACAGGATATCTACTCATGTTTTGGTATCTAATTTAATATTGGGTCACTTTATATGAGCATTATGAGCCGTATTAAACCCAATAACTATATGAGAGCATTTAAGTCCATGGATAAGACAAGCAAGCTGTTACAGGTTAGAAAAGAGAAGATAAATGAGCTGAGGGAGAATGGGGTTTCACTCTACCCCAATGATTTTAAACCCACAAGTTGTGTTTCCAAGGTTAAGGAAGTTGTTCTTAAAGACCCGGACACTTTGGGTGAATCAGGCCAAAAATTCAGCCTGGCCGGCAGGATGATGGCCATAAATAAAATGGGAAAATCATCTTTTATCCGGTTTAAGGACGGGTCCGAGCAAATCCAGGCCTATATCCAGAAAGACAAGGTGGGAGATGAAACCTACGCTGTTTTCAAGAAACTGGATATTGGAGATTTTATTGGCGTTTCAGGCCCCTTGTTTCAGACACGCACCGGTGAGTGGACACTGCTTGCACTAGAGTTCAGGCTTTTATCCAAAGCGGTCCGCCCCCTTCCTGAAAAATTTCATGGAATAAAGGATCCTGAAAAAAGATACAGACAGCGTTACCTGGATCTGATCATGAATGAAAATTCCAGGGATATTTTCCAGAAACGAAGCCGGATTGTGGCCGCCATGCGCAGATTTTTTGAAGATAAAGGCTTCATGGAGGTTGAAACTCCCATGATGCAGCCCTTACCAGGAGGGGCAGAAGCCACCCCCTTTAAAACCTGGCACAATGCACTGGGAATGGAGCTTTTTCTGCGGATTGCCCCTGAGCTGTATCTTAAACGTCTGGTGGTCGGCGGATTTGAAAAAGTATTTGAAATTAATAGAAATTTCAGAAATGAAGGGGTTTCCACCCGGCATAACCCGGAATTTACCATGGTGGAATTCTACCAGGCCTATGCCAATTATGAAGACCTCATGGATCTGACCGAAGAAATGTTTGAATCCATTGTTAAACAGATTAACACAACAGCCCAAATTGATTACCAGGGAATGACCCTTGATTTTTCAAAGGGGTGGAAACGAATCCCAATGATTGAATCCCTTTCCACCATTGGCGGTATTGATTCTTCCATCATCAATGATACCCAGGCCCTCTTAAGATTTGCAGAAGAATCTAAAATTCCCATCACCAAAAAGGACCGGCACGGAAAAATTCTTACCAAACTCTTTGATACCCTGGTTGAACCCAAGCTGATCCAGCCCACATTCATAACCGGATATCCTGTTGAAGTGTCGCCCCTTTCCAGGAAATCTGATACTAACCCGGAACTTACCGACCGGTTTGAGCTCTTTATTGCCGGCAGGGAAATTGCCAATGGATTTTCTGAAATTAATGACCCCGAAGATCAGTTCGAACGGTTTATGATGCAGGTTCGCCAGCGGGATGAAGGCAACCCCGAGGCCCATATCATGGATTCAGAATATGTTGAAGCCCTTGAGTACGGTATGCCGCCGACCGCTGGTGAAGGCATCGGTATAGACCGCCTGGTAATGCTGTTGACCAATGCAGCTTCCATCAGAGAGGTGATTTTTTTCCCCCACATGAAACAGAATGCGTAGGGTAAATGACTGTTGAATTTTTCATAGCAGGAAAATACCTGAGAGCTAAAAGAAAGGAGGGATTTATATCCCTGATAACCTTTCTTTCTGTTGCCGGGGTCACCGTGGGGGTAATGGCGCTTGTGGTGGTCATTGCAGTTATGAGTGGGGCTGAAACCGAATTCAGAAAACGAATATTGGGGCTTGAGCCCCATATTCTGGTAATGAATTACAAGGGCAGCTATGATAACTATGAACCCATGGTTGCAGCTCTGGAGAAGAGTTCCCATATCAAGGGGATATCTCCCATTCTTTTTGGTCAGGCCATGATACGGACGCCCCATTCCTTTTCCGGAGTCATGGTCAGGGGGATCAAGCCGGAAAGCGGATCTTCCCTGATCAAGGGATTTACCCCGGATCAGCTTGAAAACGCATTGGCCCCTGACCCTAAACCCAAGGCATTGCCGGGTATTATTCTTGGAAAAGAATTGGCAAGCTCTGTTGGGGTTATCAAAGGAGACAAGGTCATCCTTATGTCTTCCAAAAGTTTCATATCCCCCATTGGTCAGATCCCATCCATGAAACGCTTTGTCGTGAAGGGAACCTTTGAATCCGGCATGTCGGAATATGACAGTATGCTTGCCTATGTTCACCTGGACCAGGCACAGCAACTTGTTTCGGCCGGGGATAAAATTTCTGCCATCGGCATATGGGTGGATGAAGTTTTCAATGTCAAACAGATACGGGAAGAATCGTTCAAATCCATTGAATATCCTTTTTACGTTCGGGACTGGATGGATATCAACCAAAGTCTTTTTTCTGCTCTTAAGCTTGAAAAGACCGCAATGTTCATTATTTTAACCCTTATTATACTGGTGGCTGCCTTTAATATTGCAAGCGCATTGATCATGATGGTCATGGAAAAGACAAAAGATATTGCCGTGCTCAAGGCCATGGGCGCCACCCATAGAATTATAAGGCGAATCTTTATCATCGAAGGAATGATCATTGGTCTTTTCGGTACCCTTCTTGGGACTATTTTCGGGGTGGTTGTCTGCTATTTTTTAAAAAAATACGATTTTATCCAACTTCCTTCTGCCTATCCATTTTCAACACTTCCAGTGCAACTGGAATATATGGATGTGCTGGTAATTTCTGTTTCTGCAATTTTTATCTGCTTTTTATCCACCTTGTATCCCTCTTACAAAGCATCCAAGATGGATCCTGTTGAGGCTGTCCGCTATGGATAATTCTGATCAGCCATTAATCTGTCTTGAGGGTGTGAGTAAGCAGTTTAACAGCCAGACCCCCACCATCGAGATTCTAAAAGAAGCTGATTTCCAGATTGACCGTGGTGAGACCATTGCCATAGTGGGACCTTCCGGAATTGGTAAATCAACCCTGCTCAACATCATCGGCACCCTTGATAAACCGGAAACCGGCAGACTTTTATACCAGGGCCGGGATCTTTTTGCTCTAAGTGACGAAAAACTGGCCCGATTCCGTAATGCACAAATAGGATTCGTATTTCAGTTTCATTATCTGCTCCAGGGATTTACAGCCATTGAAAATGTTATGATTCCCGGGCTGATTGCACGGATGAAAAAAAAAACCATTGAAAAATATGCCGCAGATATGCTTGAAAGAGTAGGGCTTGGTTCCCGGAGCACCCGCAGGGTTGAAGACCTCTCAGGAGGAGAGCAGCAAAGGGTGGCCATTGCAAGGGCACTTGTCATGAGGCCTGAATTGCTTCTTGCCGACGAACCCACGGGTAACCTGGATCAAAAAAATAGTGATAGTGTTCATGCATTATTAAAAGAGCTTAACAAGGAACTGGACATGACGGTTATAGTTGTCACCCATAATAGTAAATTTGCCCAGATGATGGAAAGAACAGTTACCCTTCATAAAGGCGAAATTGTATCGGTATGAGATTAAAGCAAACAACTTTTGGAAGAGCCCTATGAAAATTAGTGTGATAAAACGAGCGTTAAGATTGACATGTTTTGTTTATCTGTTCATGATCAGCAATTTATCAGCAGATCAGCAGATAGCGGTTGCTGTTTACCCTTTTTCGATTCAAGCGGTCCAAGTCAAGGATCAGGTCAAGGATCAGGCCAAGGATCAGGCCAATGATCAGTCCAATCTTAAAACAAGTGAGGCCCTGGTTTTAATGATCAAGGAAAAGCTTGAAAAGGATGGAGTCAAAGTTGTCTTTGTGAAAGATTTTTCTGACAAAGAGGTATGGAATTATTCCCAATTCCGCCAGCAGGGTATAAGACTGGGTGTTGATAGAATTATAACCGGAAATATTTTTATTGCCGGGCAAAGACTCAGTATTGATGCCCAGATGCGCAATATTTATGAAAAACACCCTCCCATTACATTTTTCTCCCAGGCTAAAAGTATTGAAACCCTTTATTTGGCAGCTGAAGAGCTTGGAAAAGAGATCACAGGAGAACTTTTCCAGAAAAAAATCATCTCCACCATATCCGTTATTGGAAACAAAAGAGTTGAAGCAGACGCTATTTTACGGGTTGTTACAGCCAAGCCCGGAGAAATAGTGAATCCTGAAACCCTGTCCGAGGATCTTGCACTGATTTATAAAATGGGTTTTTTCGACAATGTAATCGTTCAAAAGAAAAAACTTGATCGCGGAGTTGAGATCATTTTTGAGGTAAAAGAAAAACCAAGTGTTAGAAACATCAAATTTAAAAGTAATGATGTGTATGAGGATGAAGAATTATTTGATGTGGTGGACACAAGTACTGGATCAATCTTAAATATCTACAAAATCAACAATGATGTGGAAAAAATAAAACGCCTCTACACAGAAAAAAATTATCACAATTGTACGATCAAATATGAAATAAAAACACTTAAAAACGACCAGGCAGACATAATCTTCATCCTTGACGAAGGCAAGAAAATTAAAATTGAATCCATCTCATTGGACGGAAATAAATATTTTTCAGACAAAGATATTAAAAAAGCAATGAAGACCCAGGAAAAAGGCTTCTGGTCCATTATTACCTCTTCAGGGGATCTAAATGAAACCGAATTGGACAATGATGTTATCCGTATAGAATCCTTGTATAAAAACAATGGTTTTATAGATGTTAAAGTATCTGATGCTAAAATCCATCTGAGTAAAGAAAGCATTACCATTGATTTTAAAATCAATGAGGGGCATCAGTTCAAAACAGGAGCCGTTGAGATTACAGGTGATATTCTGACCACCAAGGAAGCCCTGCTCGGAATACTGGCATCAAACGATTCAGAACTTTACAACCGTGAACTTATCCGAAAGGATCTGCTGACCCTGACAGATTTGTATTCAAACCAGGGATATGCCAATGTTAATGTCGCTCCTTTGATTGACAAAGATGTAAAGAACAACATGGTTAATATTTCATTTAAGATTGCCAAGGGAGAACTGGTCTATTTTAACCGGATTATAATCACGGGCAACTCAAAGACCCGTGATAAGGTTATCCGCCGGGAAATGGCAGTACGGGAACAGGGTCGCTTCAGCATGGCCGGCCTCCAAAGAAGTCATAGGAACCTTGGTGTTAAGGAATATTTCCAGGATATTGACATTAAACCTGTTCGGACGGACCAGGCAAACCAACGAAACCTGGAGGTTAAAGTAACGGAAAAGGCAACGGGCAACTTTTCTTTTGGCGGCGGTTTCAGCAGTGATGACGGCCCCTTTGGCCAGTTTTCAGTGGAAGAGCGGAATCTCTTTGGCAGAGGGCAAATCCTGAAGTTAACAACAAAGATATCCGGTGCAACGGCCCTGTACAATCTAAGCTTTACCGAACCCTGGCTCATGGATAAGCCGATATCGGCAGGAACTGACATATACAAGTTTGAAAAAGAATATGACTATTATAACAAGGATGCCATGGGGCTCACCCTTAAGGCAGGATTAAGGCAGTTTTGGGACTACACTGCCATCGGCTTGGAATATAATATTGAAGATTTTGAGATTTATGATGTCGAATCAGCCAACACAAATGTTACTGAAGGAGACTTTTTAACCTCCAGTATCAAACCCTTTATCAGTTATGATTCAAGAAATCATTATTTTCTGCCCACCAATGGAACATTCGGCAAATTTTCCATCCAGTATGCAGGCGAATTTCTAGGAGGGGAGATTGATTTTACCAAATACAATTTGGAAGCAGGTTTTTTTCGACCCCTTTTCTGGAAATTTACAGGGGCTTTGCACTTCAAAGGCGGGTATCTTGACGATCGGACAGATGGATATCCCGACATTGACTGGGAGCGGTTTTATCTGGGGGGTATCAACTCTATCAGGGGATTTGATGAATACGACATAAATGGCAGCCCCGAGGGAACAGATGTTCTCAGGGGTGGTGAGAAATCTATCCTCTTTAATGCAGAGCTGATTTTCCCCATCGAAGAAGACATGGGGGTAGCAGGGGTTCTCTTTTATGACAGGGGAGATGTATACACAACCAATCAAAGCATTGATCTTCTGGACCAATATTCCACAGCAGGCTTTGAGCTTCGCTGGAATTCCCCCATGGGACCCATCAGGCTTGCCTATGGATTTGTTATAGATGGAAAGTATGTAAAGAAAACAGGTGACGGACAATTTGACTTTTCCATTGGTGCATTTTTCTAATGGTATATTTTTATAATTATTTTATTTGGAGGTAAACATGAAACGTATTTTGATTGCAATCATTACATTGGCATTTGTCGGCGGATTTTCTCCTCTTGTATTTGGTGCAGATGTTGCTAAAATAGGAGTTGTCAGCTTTGAAAAAGTTTTTAAGGAATCCAGTGCCGGTAAGCTGGCCCAGAAAGAGCTGAAAGACAAAGGAGACGAATTCAAGGGCAAACTAAAAAAAGAAAAAGAATCTTTGGATGCCGTATCCAAGGCATTTGAAAGGGAAGCCCTTGTTTTAAGCCCGGAGAAAAAAAGAGAAAAGGAGCGGGACTTCAGGATACGGATCAATGATTTTAAAAAGATGCAAGAAGATTACACCAAAGAATTGCGGCGTATTGAAATGGGATTGGTCAACCAGATGCAAAAAGATGTCTTTGAAATTGCCAATAAAATGGGCAAAGAGGAAGGCTTTTTACTGATCATTGAAAGAAAGATTTCCGGAGTGATCTACATACCATCCAATGTAGATATTACCGATAAGGTAATCACTAAATACAATGCCCAGGTTGCTAAAAAGAAATAGGGTAGCTAATATTTCCCATGAAACTTTGTATTGATGAAATTATAAAAATTTTTCCGGAAATTTCAGAAATTTTACCCTCCGGAGGCACAGGAAACAGTAACTTTCGAATCTGCGGGGTGTCATCCTTTGATGATGCAGGTCCCCATGATTTAACCTTTGCCTGTGATCCCATCTATCTGTCACGAATAGATAAGACACAAGCCGGGGCCGTCATTGTACCGGATTCATTTGCTCCGGAGGCCCGTGCTTGGCAAAATTGTGTCCTGTTAAAAACAGCAAATCCAAAATTGTCTTTTTTCAAGATACTTGAATTATTTTATCCTGAAAAGCCGGTTGTTCCCCATATCCATGCTGCTGCCATTTTAGGTAATAATTCCATGCCCGGCAAAGGGTCAAGGGTTGAAGCCTATGTGGTGATCGGCGACAATGTGATAATCGGCAGCCATGTCCATATCATGGCCAATGTCACCATTGCAGACGGATGCATTATAGGGGATCACACCGTGATAAAGCCCAATGTGACCCTTATGGAAAGAACCAAATTGGGCCACCATGTGATTGTTCATTCAGGATCTGTGATCGGGTCCGACGGCTATGGATTTGCCCAGAATGAGGGAACCCATGAAAAGCTGATCCATACAGGTCATGTAATAATAGGCAATCATGTGGAAATCGGAGCCTGTAACACTATAGACAGGGGAACCTTAGGGGTTACCAACCTTGGCAATGGCGTTAAGACAGACAATCTTGTCCACATCGCCCATAATGTTAAAATAGGTGACAATACCCTGGTGGTAGCCCAGGTGGGTATTGCCGGAAGCACCTCTATTGGAAAAAATGTTATTATTGCCGGAAAAGCAGGCATTTCCGGTCATCTTAACATTGGAGATTCTGTCATTGTAGGCCCCTATGCAGGGGTTTCAAAGGATGTACCCGAAAACCAAATCGTTTCAGGTATTCCCCACATGCCCCATAAAAATTGGCTTAAGATCTCAAATATTATCCCCCGGCTGCCGGAAATGAGGAAAAAATTGTTTTCCTTTGAAAAAAGAATAAAAGATTTGGAAAGCAAATCAGAACAAACGGAGTAACTATGATCCACCCAACCGCAATCATTGATTCATCTGCTCAAATTGATACCAATGTCACCATTGGCCCTTATGCCATTATCAAATCCGATGTCTGCATTAATTCGGGTACCACCATCGGTCCCTATACCACCATAGAAGAAGATGTCACCATTGGACCGGACTGTCAGATTTTTCAATATGCCTCCATTGGAGGTGCTCCCCAGGATTTAAAATTCCATGGAGAAAAAACCTATCTGAAAATCGGAAAAGGGTCCATTATCAGGGAGTTTGTCACCATCAACAAGGGAACTGAATTTGGCGGCGGTATCACCGAAGTTGGGGAAGAAAACTATTTAATGGCCTATACCCATATTGCCCATGACTGCAAAACAGGTAAAGGGGTTATTCTGGCCAATAACTCTACCCTTGCCGGGCATATAGAAATCGGAAATTATGCTACAATCGGCGGTCTTGTTGCCATCCATCAATTTGTCCAGATAGGAGATTATGCATATATCGGCGGCAAATCAGCCGTGGTAAAAGATATTCCCCCCTATGTCATTGCCGCAGGGGACCGCGCCTCCCTCCACGGTCTCAATAATGTTGGATTAAAACGTCATAAATTTCAAAAAAACAACCTCAAGCAATTAAAAAAAGCCTATCGGATCTTTTTTCGAATCGGTCTCACCGTCAAACAGGCATCCGAAAGGGTAAAGGCACAAGTAGAATTAACCCCTGAAGTGCAAAATTTTATGAATTTTATCGTTGAATCCAACCGAGGCGTCACCAGGTAATAATGAAAATCGGATTAATTGCCGGAGGTGGTCAGTTTCCTTTGCTTTTCACTCAAAAAGCCACTCAAAAAGGGTACGATGTGGTGGCTGTTGGATTTAATCAGGAAACCAACAAAGATCTTCTTAACCATGTGGCCCATTTTAAATGGCTCTATCTGGGTCAGGTATCAAAGCTGGTGAAACATTTTAAGAGGCATGGTATTTCCCAGGCAGTCATGCTGGGAACTATTTCAAAAACTAATATTTTCAAGGATATCCGTCCGGATTTTAAGGCCCTGGCCTTCATAGCCAGAACCGGCCGTACCCATGATGATACCATCCTTACTTCCTTTGCTAATCTTTTATTAAAGGAAGGTATCCAGATTAAACCTTCCACCTTTCTTTTACCCGAACTGCTAAGCCCAAAGGGATGCTGGACAAAAAGAAGTCCTGACAAAGCTGAAAAAAAAGATATTTTCCAGGGATGGAAACTTGCCAAGGAAATCGGTAAACTGGATATCGGGCAATGCATTGTGATCTCTAACGGTACGGTTTTAGCTGTTGAGGCTATTGATGGTACAGACGCCACCATCAAAAGAGGAGCATCTCTTGCAGCAGGAAATGGTGCGGTGGTGGTCAAGCTTTCCAAGCCGGGCCAGGATCTTAGATTTGACCTGCCCTCTTCGGGCTGTGACACCATCCATGCCATGGTAGAATCAGGGGCAACTATACTGGCCCTTGAGGCAAATTTATCCATTTCCTTTGATAGAGAAGAAATGATCCGTCTTGCCGATGACCATGGGATCTCAATTATTGCCTTAACACATGAAGATATCCCATGAAGATATCCCATGAGACGGCTTTACCTGTCCCCCCTGGTAAAAAAAACAGCATCATGGTTCTGACAGGTGAGCCCTCGGGAGATTTCCATGCCGCAACCCTCATTAAAGCCATGGGCAAAATAGATCCAGGGCTTTATATTTCAGGCATTGGCGGCCCCCGCATGGAAGCTGAACAGGTTGATATTTTCTTTTCCATTGATAAATTATCTGCAATGGGTATCACAGAGGTTATTTCCCAATTCCGATATATCAAACTGGCCTTTGACACTTTTAAGTCAAGATTAAGAACCCATCCTCCTGACCTCATTATTCTCATTGATTATCCCGGGTTCAACCTCAAAGCGGCCAAATATGTAAAACAAAAATTTGATATCCCTATTTTCTATTATATCACTCCAAAGGTATGGGCTTGGAAGGAATCAAGGCTCAAAGAGATAAAAAAATACATAGACCATGCTGCCCTGATATTTCCCTTTGAGGAAAAATTATATAACAAGGCCAAAATCCCCTCTACCTATGTGGGCAATCCTTTAATGGATGATTACCCCGAACATATGGCTAAACCCTTTCTTAAGCGGCCTTTTTTAACCGGTGAGCCTCTTGTTGAAGGATCGGGAAAAGAGTCGGACCGGGAGTCAATGGATTCGGAGTTGGTTATCGGCCTGCTTCCCGGATCCAGGAAAGCGGAAATAACGAACCTCCTTGGAATCATGCTGGAAACAGCCGTAATAATTCACGAACAAAAAAAAAGCGCCCGATTCTTGATTTCAGCAGTCTCGGGTCTCCATTCAGAAAGAATCCGGCAAATTTTGTCTCCCTATGATCAAGAGCTGTTTGAAGTTATACAGGGCAGGCCTATGGCAATTTTTGAGAAATCCGATCTTTTGATCGCAGCTTCCGGCACTGTCACCCTTGAAGCTGCACTTTGCTGCCTGCCAACTATTATTGTCTATAAAATGTCCCCTATAAGTTATAGAATCGCCAAACTATTCGTAAGGGTCAAATATGCCGGTCTTGCCAACCTGATCGCAGGCAAGGAACTGATGCCGGAATTGCTCCAGGATGAGGCCAACCCGGAAAAAATAAGTCAACGGGCATTTTCCATGCTGGAAAATCTTAAGGAGTATGAAAATCAGCTCCTGCTGGTTAGAAAACTTCTGGGTGCTTCAGGTGCTTCAAAAAGGGCTGCCCGAATTGCCCTTGATTTAGTTAAATAAGGGCTAACCCAGCCGAACTGGATAAGTACATTAGAATTTGACAAACACCATTAAAAATTATTAGAGTGACCTATCCGCCCCATGTTTAATTGGGTGAATAATTAGAGGAATTATAATGACGTTTGAAGTGACGCTGTTGGTTATATGCCTTTTTCTATCCGGTTTTTTTTCATCATCTGAGACCGCACTTTTTTCCATTTCTAAGATTAAGGCCCTCCATATTGCCAAGGACGGCTCAAGGACAGGTCAATTGATCATGAATATGAAAACAGACTCCCACACCCTGTTGACCACTATTCTAATCGGGAATAATCTTGTTAATATCGGTGCATCGGCCCTGGCCACTTCCCTGGCCATTTCCCATTTCAAATCCAATGCCGTTGGAATTGCAACGGGTGTCATGACCCTCTTGATTTTGATATTTGGGGAAATTTTCCCCAAATCATTTGCCAATCATAACAATGTTCTGGTGGCAAGGTGGGTGATTTTCCCTTTGTACTGGCTCTCCAAGCTTCTATGGCCCCTGATCTTTGCCTTAAATTTTATTCCCAGACTCCATGGGGCCAGTGAAAATGGTCAGGATGCTGTGACAGAAGATGAACTCATGACCATGGTTGAGGTGGTAGAGGAAGAGGGGGAAATAAAAGAAGAAGAAAAAGAATATATTACCAATATTTTTGAATTTGATGATACCTCCTGCTCTGAAATCATGACCCCGAGAGCAGATATGTTTGTCATTGACGTGTCCGAAGGACTTGATATCCAGGCAACCCTGAAAACAGGGTTTTCAAGGATACCGGTCATGGAAGACAGTATTGATAATATCGTGGGCATCCTCCATGTCAAAGACTTGTTTGCAAGCTTCCAGAGGCTCACCACCTCCAAAGGGGACGACGCGGCTTCTCTGGATGTTAAAAAGATCATGAAAAAACCTTATTTTATCCCTGAATCAAAAAAATTGGACTCACTGCTCCAGGAATTTAAAGTAAAAAAGAGCCATATGGCTGTGGTGGTGGACGAACATGGCGGGATTGCTGGAATTGTGACCCTGGAAGATGTGGTTGAAGAAATCATTGGGGAAATCATTGACGAAACCGACCGCATGGTCCCGGATATTGTTAAGCTCAAAGGGAAAAAATGGCTGGTTGCCGGTAAGATGGATATTGATGACCTTAACAAGGAAATTGGCATCTCCATCCCAGATTCGACCAATTACGACACCTTTTCCGGTTTTTTTCTTGAGGAGATTGAACGAATTCCCAAACCCGGCGAGTCCATCAAAATAGATAAATGGACCATCACAGTCAAAGATATGGACGGCAACAGAATTCAAACATTTATTCTTAAAAATGAATAGCCCAACAGCCTGTACAATTAAATTTTATGGGAGATACCATGAAAACTCTTGACAGAATGAAAATCGAAGTATAGATCTTTACAACTATATTGTACTTTAATCGGAGCATATATTTACTATGATAGCTACACACAGATATTTTTTCTTTTTTAGATATTTTTTCCCGGCCTGTCTGTGGTGAGCTGATCATTTATAAATACTGAAAACGCTTAAAAAAACCGCAGCAGGCAAGACCTGATGCGGTTTTTTTATTTTGCACAAATTTTATTTCAAAAGGATGACGACCCCAATGGAAAATAACTCCCAGGAAAAAGCGCTTGAACCGCTCAGAGATGAGATAGACCAAATTGATTCCCAGATTCTCGACCTGATCAACCAACGGTTGTCCATTGGAAAGCAGGTGGGTGCCGTAAAAAAAGAGAAAGGCAATCAGATCCTGGACCGTTCCAGGGAAAGAAAAGTCATCGAAAAGCTGTGGAAAATTAATAAAGGGCCTGCCGATAAGGATCTTTTACAATATATATTTAATGTGATCATCACGGCCACCAGGGAAATTCAGAAACCTAAAACCATTTCCTTTCTGGGCCCACAGGCCAGCTATACCCATATTGCCAGCCTGAATCATTTCAAGCATTCCGGAAACTTTGTTGAACAGCCCGGACTATTTGATATTTTCAGGGAAGTGGAAAAAAACCAAAGCCATTTTGGTGTGGTGCCGGTTGAAAATTCAATTGAAGGGGCAGTCAATCATACCCTGGATTTGTTCACCGATTTTAACCTGAATATTTGTGCCGAACATTATGAGCCTGTTTCCCATGCTTTATTATCCATATCCGGAGAAGCCTGTGATGTAAAAACCATAATTTCTCATCCCCAGGCCATTGCCCAATGCAAGGGATGGCTGAAGAAAAAATTCCCCCATGTTGAGGTGCTGGAAACCAGTTCCACCTCCAAAGCCGCTCTCATGGCATCTGAAAACCAGAATTTTGCAGCCATTGCCAGTCGGAAAGCTGCCCACTTTTACGAATTGCTGCCCGTGGAGTCAAAAATCGAGGACTATTCCGGAAATGTCACCCGGTTTCTGGTCATTGGAAAAGAAGCTCCCGGCAGAACAGGCAGGGACAAAACCTCGATTATGTTTGCCACTTCCCATGTTCCAGGTGCCCTGTTCAAATCTCTCGAACCCGTTGACAAGGCCGGGCTTAACATGCTTAAACTTGAATCAAGGCCCACCCGGGATCAAAACTGGAGCTATTATTTCTTCCTTGATATTGAAGGCCATGTTGAAGACAGCAAGGTGGCTCAAACCATTGAAAAGATAAAAGAATACTCACTTACCCTGAAAGTGCTTGGATCTTATCCTGTATTTATCAAAGAGGAAAACCATGATTAATACCTCAACAGAGCTCTATTGTATCCTGGGAAGTCCGGTTTCCCACTCCCAAAGCCCTTTGGTGCATAATCTGAGCTTTAGGAAAAATAAAATCAATGCCGTGTATCTGGCATTTGAGCCCCATGATATTGGCAAAGGGATCATGGCCATTAGAACTCTGGGAATAAAAGGAGCATCCATAACCATTCCTTTCAAAGAAACAATTATGGCCTTTCTGGACGAGGTTGATCCCCGGGCCAGGGAGTTAGGAGCGGTGAATACCGTGGTGAACAGGGATGGCAGACTCCTGGGATATAACACAGATAGAAAAGCTGCGGTGGATCCATTAAAGCCCCACAACATAAAAAACAAAACCATATGCATCATCGGGGCAGGGGGTGCGGCAAGAGCAGTTGCCCATGGTATTTTAGAAGGGGGCGGCCAATTGATTATTACAAACCGCTCTGAAAAAAAGGGGGCTGCCCTGGCAGCTGAAGTAAAGGGGCAGTTTATCTCCATGGATCAAATGGACACCATCAAGGCTGATATAGTGATAAACACCACCAGCCTTGGCATGTATCCTCACCATCTGGGAGAATCACCCTTTCCGGCCCAAAACCTTCACCCCGGTATGGTGGTCATGGATGTAGTCTATACCCCTTTGAATACAAGGCTATTGTCTGTTGCCAGGGAGAAAGGCTGCACCACCATTGACGGGCTGTCCATGTTTGTGGCCCAGGCTGCCGCCCAATTTGAATTGTGGACCGGGTTAAAACCGGATACTCAAACCATGAGAGATGCTGTGCTGGAACATCAGCATTAAGGAAAAAAAATGACCAAGCAAGTAAAATCAAGACAGATTACTGATCAAATAGTTCAGGTACCCGGCTCCAAGAGCATTTCCCATCGAATGTTAATTTGTGCTGCCCTTTCAAAGGGGAGGTCAAAAATTCAAAATTTGTTAAAAAGTGAAGATCTGACCCTTACAGCCAAAGCCCTTTGTGCCATGGGGGCCGGCATCAAGGAATTAGAACCCGGCCTTGTTGAGGTGCAGGGATTTGATGGGCAGCCCATTCCCCACGCCCCCCCCATTTTCCTTGGCAACTCAGGTACTTCCATGCGGCTTTTGGCAGGGATTGCAGCCCTGGGGGAGACCGTATACACCCTGACAGGCGATAAAAGAATGTGCCAGCGTCCCATGATTGAATTATTGGACGGGCTGAATTCCATCCAGGTGAAGGCCTGGTCTGAAAAGCAGGAGGGCACGCCACCCGTCTTTATCAAAGGGCTTGCAAGAAAAGGGGGACACACCACCATTGATTGTTCCAAGAGCAGTCAATATCTGTCTTCTCTGCTCATGATAGGGGCATTGATGGAAAAAGGATTGACCATTTCCCTCCCAGGCCCCCCGGTTTCCCTTCCCTATATTGATCTGACCATTGATGTCATGGACCAGTTTCAGGTAAAGGCCCAACGAATCAGTGCCCGGGAATATCAAGTTTCCGGAAACCAAGCCTATGCTCCTGGAAAATATGTGGTGGAGCCTGACCTTTCCAATGCCGGGTATTTTTGGGCGGCAGGGGCTGTCACCGGCAAAGAAATCGGGGTGGATAATATTCAAAAAAATTCTCTCCAGGGGGATAAAAAACAGATTCATATTCTTGAAAGGATGGGCTGTTCCCTCAATATTAAAGATAATAGCGTGGCAGTTAAGGGCAACCCCCTCAAAGGCGTGGAGGTTGACATGTCTGACACACCCGATGCCGTGCCAGCCATCGCAGTGGTGGCAGCCTTTGCCAGGGGAACAACCAGGATCACCAACATCGGTCATTTGCGGGTAAAAGAATGTGACCGCATCGAGGCAGTTTCTTCCCAATTAGCAAAAATGAGGATCAAGGTTGCCCAGGGTGCTGACTGGCTGGAAATTAAGGGAGGCACACCAAAGGGGGCCTTCATAGAAACCTTTAACGACCACAGAATTGCCATGGCCTTTTCCGTGGCGGGGCTTGTTGTCCAGGGAATGGAAATTGAAAATCCATCCTGTGTGGAAAAATCATTTCCCGAATATTGGCGTATCTTTGATAATTTATAACAAATTAGGATGCTTAATAAACCAATGGATATCATAAAACCAATATACCTTATAGGATACCGGTGCACAGGGAAAAGCACCACCGGAAAACTGCTGGCAAAGCTTATGGACTGCCCTTTTTTGGATACGGATATGATTATTGAAGAAAAATTTGAGACAACCATTAAAAAAATGATCAGCCTTCGAGGGTGGGAATATTTCAGACAAAAGGAAAAAGAGGTCCTTTTCCATACGGGTCAACCATCTAACTATGTAGTCGCAACGGGCGGGGGGATTGTACTGGATCCGGAAAATCGCAGTTTTATTCAAACCCATGGAATTTGTGCCTGGCTTTATGCCGAAAGGACCACCATTGTCAACCGGCTTCTTGCAGATGTCAAAAATAGAAAATCCAGACCCAGATTTTCCGAGGACTCCCTGTCTAAAGAGACTCAGAAAATGCTGGATCATCGTACCCCCCTGTACCAGAAACTTGGACAAATACAAATAAATACCAGCTGTCATTCACCCAAAGAGGCAGCCCTCATTATCAAAAGGAGAATTTCCCATGTCCGGTAGCAGTTTTGGCAAAGCATTTCAAATCACCACCTTTGGAGAATCCCATGGTAAAGCAATTGGGGTTGTGATCCAGGGGTGCCCTCCAGGGATAGCCATTAGCCAGGCCATGATCCAAAATGCAATGGATAAAAGAAAACCAGGTGACGGGCCTGCCTCCACCAAGCGAAAAGAACCCGATACACCCTTGATTATGTCAGGCACATTTGAGGGGAAAACCACGGGTACTCCCATAATGATAATGATAGAAAATAAAGATGCTAAATCCACCTCCTATAAGGATATTGCCTCAATATTTCGTCCCGGTCACGGGGACTATACCTACCATCAAAAATTTGGTATCCGGGATTATCGGGGAGGGGGCAGGGCATCTGCCCGGGAAACTGCCGCCCGGGTTGCAGCAGGAGCCATAGCCCAGCTTATTCTTGATCCTTACCAGATTGTGATCCAAAGCTATACCATTGGACTGGGAGGTATACGGGCCAGAAGCTTTGATGCCAATGAGATCGAAAGAAATCTGTTTAAATGTCCGGATATGGAAGCTGCCAGACAGATGGAAAAAAGAATAGAGACTATCAAAAATCAGGGAGATTCCCTTGGGGGCATTGTTGAAATAAAGGCTGTCAACGTCCCGGCCGGTATCGGGGACCCGGTTTTTGACAAACTGGATGCCGACATTGCCAAGGCCATGATGAGTATTGGTGCTGTGAAAGCCGTTGAAATAGGTGCAGGTATAAAGGCCCCTGAAATGACGGGATTTGAGAACAATGACCAATTAACACCAAAAGGGTTTGCCAGCAATCATTCAGGCGGGATACTGGCGGGTGTTTCCAATGGAGACGAGGTTGTTGTACGGGTTCATGTAAAGCCGATCCCGTCCATATTAAAAGAGCAGAAAACCATGACGGCTAAAGGCGATCCAACTACTATTTCAACAAAGGGACGCCATGATATCTGCGCCATCCCCAGAATAAATATGGTCTGTGAATCCATGCTTGCGCTGGTACTCACAGACCATATTTTAAGACAAAAAACAATTGGGATAAATCCCAAAGCTATTTTTTAATAATATCAGATTCCAGCTTGTCTGCTATATTAAGGGCGGAATTCAATGAATCATTGATCATAAAAAGTTGAACTTTCAGTGTTTTCAAGGAGGCAGGTGTAGCTGAGATTTTATCCTTTGATGCAAAAATTTCAGCAAGCTCCTTGGATTTTTTTGCAAACTCAGTCAGTTTTTCACTAAAATTAATTATTTCCCCTGCCCAGCTATCCCGATCTTCCTGGGACAGTTCAATGTTTGCATTTCCGGTTCCGTTAATTAAGTGATCAATTTGATAGTCTTCAGGGTTTGCAATAATTTCGTACATAATTTACTCCTTTAAAACAAGGGTTAATCCAGCTTGAAGTAAAACAACAGGTCAAGAATATTGAAACCTTTGGTTTTAGTCAAGGGAAGCCGTCTAAAAACATTGAAGCCTCAGTGCTTTCTCCAATGGGTTAGTTTCATTTAAACTGCAGATCAATCAATTGACATCATGCACTGTAGGCTTTGATTTTTTTTATTTTCTCTTAAAATAGATTGAACTCTGATTCATTGCACATTCTATATGGAGATGATCAGAAGGCCTTTAACAAATAGGCCAGCAAATCGCCTTTTGTGTATAGTATTTTCAATACTGCCAGATAAAGGGTATATTCTGCATCTGATATTCTTCGTTCGGCCTGGACTAACAGTGTGTTGCCGTCCATCATATCAATGCTGTCCGCCATACCGTATTTAAACTGCATTTCAACGGCTTTATAATTTTCCTGGGCGGATTTCAATTCATCCTGGAGGTTGATCAGGGCATTCCGTGCAGTTTCAAATTCCAGAAAAGAAACCTTGGATTCAAAAATCACCAGTTTTTCTTCCATGGCAAGGGCTTCCTTCGCCTTTCTTTCGTCGGCCTTTGCCTGGAGGACCTGGGCCCTTCTCAGGCCGCCGTCATACAGGGTAAAGACAAATTCAGCCTGGATATATGTATTCTCCACATCATAATCAGTATCAAAATAGGAGATATCCGTTTCCTTATATCCCCCTTCCAGATCAAGGCTAGGCCAATAATCTCCCTTCTCATAGTCAATGGTCCTAGAGGCAATTTCCACGTTCTTTTTTGCTTCCTTGATCTCATACCGGTTAGCCAGAGCCTGGGTTTTAATCTCATCCAGGGTGATGGTAAAATCATCAATGTTCTGGACATCATCTTCCGACACCCTGAAATTATCTTCAATTCCAGCCAGGCGAACAAGGGTCGCCTTGGATTGCCCCACACTATTTTCAGCAACAATTTTATCTGTCTTGGATTTGGAAAGTTCCGCCTCTGCGCGATAGAGGGCAGTCTTTGTGACATTGCCAACACTCAGTTTTTCCTTAACAGAATTTTTGTGGGTTTTAAGTCGTTCCACATCGGCCTGGGCAATCTCTACCAGACGTTTGGCACTCAGGGTCTGAAAATAGGACTGGGCAACCTGAAACAAGTAATCAGCCCTGATGGATTCCTTTGAAAACGCCGCTTTTTCAATCCCTTTTTTGGTTACATCATAGGCAATTAATTCCCGGCCGTTAAGGGTAAAAGACTGGGTCAGCTTTGCTCCCAGGGTGTATGAATCCGGGGAAATGGCGTCAGTATTTTTATAATTCAGGTAACTTCCAAACGCAGTTGCTCTTGGGATCAAAACAGACAATGCCCGCTGTTTTTCCTGCTCAGCAATAAACAGGTCATCATCGGCTATTTTTATGGTTTCAGCATTTTTATCTGCCTCACGGCACAGGTCCTGGAGTGAATACAGGGTTTGGGAATAGCCCGACATGGTCAGGCAACTTATACAAAAAAGCACAAACAACAGATTAAAAAAAATTCTTTTCATCAATCACCTCTATTTTGTAAAAAAAAAATCAACCAACAATATTATGAATTAACTGTTTCCGTCAAGTGAACTTATGGGTTGAAATACAGTTTTCCAGTTATCATAACCATTCCTTGGGCTTTATCAAACACCTAATTAAAAAATTTTAGAGTTATAATAGAAAAATATCCCACTTTATGTTATTAATCAGCAAAATTATTATAAATACATCAAGGAGAAAAAATTGACAACTATTCCAAACACTGAATTTGATGACCTGTCACTGGTAAGACAGGGCAAGGTGAGGGACATATTTGATACCGCAGATTCACTTTTAATGGTCACCACAGACCGGTTGTCAGCCTTTGACGTGGTGCTCCCCGACACTATTCCGGACAAGGGAAAAGTGTTGAACCAGATTTCTGTTTTCTGGTTCAAACAAATGGAAGATATTGTAAAAAATCATATTATTACAACGAATGTGGATAAATACCCCGCAGAATTTAAAAAATACAGGGAAGCCCTTGATAAACGAAGTATGCTGGTCAAAAAGGCTCAGCCCTTGGAAGTGGAATGTATCGTCCGGGGATATATCAGCGGATCAGGGTGGAGTTCATATCAAAAGGATGGCCATGTCTGCGGCATCCCGCTTCCCAATGGGCTTAAGGAATCGGACAAACTTACAACCCCGCTTTTTACCCCCTCCACCAAGGCAGAAATCGGGGACCATGATATAAATATCAGCTTTGAAGAAACCATTAATATCCTGGGCAAAGAAAAGGCTGAAAAACTGCGGGATTTAAGTCTTGCCATTTATAACAAGGGAGCCCAGCTTGCCCTTGAAAAAGGAATTATCATAGCCGATACCAAATTCGAATTCGGTATGCTGGACAATGAAATTATCCTTATTGATGAAATTTTAACCCCGGATTCATCCAGGTTCTGGCCCCTTAGCGACTATGAACCCGGAAGAGGCCAGAAAAGCTTTGACAAACAAACTGTCCGGGACTGGCTGACCGCTTCCGGGTGGGATAAAAAACATCCCGGACCCAAACTGCCGGCGGAAATCATCGAAAATACCTCCAACACCTATAAAGAAATTTATACCCGCCTGACTGGTGAACATGTCTAACCCTGCCCATGAAATCAGGATTTCCCATATCCCCCTGGCCAGAATTGATCTGGCCGATACCCGGTATAGGATTTCCAGGGAAGATGAAGATCTCACAGCTCTGGCCCAGTCCATTAAAGAAACAGGTCTGAAAAGTCTTCCCATTGTCAGGCCCCCAGGGGAATGGGAAGAATCGGACGAATCAGGGCAATCCCATATTGTGGTCTCAGGCTTTAAACGAATAAAAGCCCTTATCCGCAATGGTTATACAGGTAAAGTTGTATGTCAAACTTACCCCGCTGCATCGGAAGAAGACTGTGCAATCTTTGCTATATCAGACAATGCTTATCAGCGACAGCTGAGTCCTTCGGAACTTGTTCAAAGCGTCCGGCTTTTAGGCCGGTTCATGGAACCTCAGCATATGGCCCAAAAATCATTAACCATCTTTAATACGCGGTTTAACCCTGGATATATAAAAGATCTGCTAAAAATAGGTGATTTGCCAAAACAGGCACTTGAACTCATGGATGAGGGGCAACTTTCCATTAAATCCGCCAAAAAAATATCAAGAGATACTCCTGATGTTGCCAATTGTTTTATATCCCTTTTTTCACGGATAAAAGCTTCCTCCAGCAAGCAGATGGAAATCATTACAAATTTTTTGGAAATTGCAGCAAGAGAAAATTTAAACCCAACAGACCTATATCTGGAAAAAAAAATCCAGGAGATACTCCTCCATGACAACAAAGATCTTGGGTTCAAGGGTAACCTGCTAAGGAATTATCTCTCCCAAAGAAGGTTTCCCTTCCTCGAAAAAAAACGGCAGGAGGTTCAGGAAAAAATCAATTCCATGAAACTGAGTACGGGAGTTAAATTGGTAATACCGGAAAATTTTGAAAGCACCACCTACTCCCTCTTTCTTGAGTTTAAAACTCTGGATGAGTTTGAAACAAGGGTGGCTTCCCTTGACTATATATCAACTCATCCAGCCCTTGCAGAGATTCTTAAACGATGAAGATCTCAAGACTTTTCATGGATGCAAACCTTCCTTTGGACAATGAAATCCAATACCTTATTTCAAAGTTGGGACTTACACCTGAACTGATTTCAGATTCACAACCGGTTTATGATGCTGTAAATGTTGCCAAAGATCCGATTTCAGAGGCTAAAAACCTTTTGTATATTACCCGAAACAAGGGAGCCGTTATCAGGGAATGCCCCGGCACCAGCCATTATACCTGCTGTGATTACACAATTTTACACACAGGCACCTTCTGCACCATGGACTGCTCCTACTGCATTCTACAGGCCTATTTTCATCCCCCGGTTCTCCAGTATTTTGCCGGGCTTGATCGGTTTATCCCTCCCCTTGACCATGCCTTTTCCCAGAACAAGATATACCGTATCGGCACAGGCGAATATACGGATTCACTGATCTGGGAAAAAATCAGCCAGGGGCCCAAATTTTTAGTGGAAAAATTTGCAAAACAGTCCAATAGTCTTTTGGAACTCAAGACCAAAACCATAAATGTGGATTCTCTTCTGGATTTGGATCACAATGGAAAAACCGTGCTTGCCTGGTCGGTAAATACCCCTGAAATCATCCGGTCCGAAGAAAAGGGCACTGCAGCCCTAATATCCAGGCTTGAAACCGCAAAAAAATGTGAAGCAAAAGGTTATAAACTTGCCTTCCATTTTGACCCCCTGATCCTTTATCAAGGATGTGAAGAGGCCTATAAAAAAGTCGTTCATTCCATCTTTTCCCATGTAAGTCCTTCCAATATTGTCTGGATCAGCATCGGCACCTTCAGGTTCATGCCCCAACTCAAATCCATAATTGAAAAACGGTTTCCCTCTTCCACCATTCCCTATGGGGAATTCATCCTGGGGCTGGACAATAAAATGCGTTATTTCAAACCCTTACGGATAAGCCTTTACAAGACTCTCATTGATACGATCAAGGAATATGCACCCCATGTTTTTGTATATTTTTGCATGGAAGATGAAGAGGTCTGGGAAAAATGCATGGGGTTTTTCCCGGAAAAAGAAGGTGAGCTGGGTCATTTATTGGATAAAAGTGCGGCTGCCCACTGCAAATTGAACACCTCTTTTATATAATTTGATTTAATTGCACATAACAATAAAAAATAGCGGGAACAAAGATACAAATCCGTTGTTCCCGCTATTTTTTTTTATTTTATATGTCCTTATTTTAAGGGTCTAGGCTCCTTTTTCTGCATGAACCCTTTCAACTATCTTTTTGGAAAGATCACCAGGAACTTCGTCATAGTGCTCAAATTCCATGGTAAAAGTACCCCGCCCGCCGGTCATGGAGCTTAAGTCAGGTGCATACCTGAGTATTTCCGACATGGGAACAAGGGCGTTGATGATCTGTTTTTCATCTTCGCTATCCATACCCAACACACGACCGCGCCTGGAGTTCATATCCCCCATGATGTCTCCTGTGGCATCTTCAGGTACTTTGATGGAAACCTTCATGATGGGCTCCAGCAAAACAGCCCTGGCGTCTTTGGCTGCATTTTTAAAGGCAATGGAGCCTGCGGTTTTAAATGCCATTTCAGAAGAGTCAACCGAATGATAGGAACCATAGTCCACGGTAACCCTGAAATCCACGCAGGGGAATCCTGCCAGGATACCGGTTGCAGAACTTTCTCTTACACCGGCTTCAACCGCGGGAATATAGTTTTTCGGAATGACACCGCCCACAATTTTATCAACGAATTCAAACCCACGGCCTTTGGGAAGGGGCTCCAATACGATCCAGCAATCACCAAACTGACCATGGCCGCCGGATTGTTTTTTATGTTTGCCCTGGACACGGATTTTTTTCTTAAAGGTTTCCCTGTAGGCCACCTTTGGTGTGGCGATTCCCATGGCAACATTAAATTTTCTTAAAATTTTATCCGCCGTGGTTTCAATGTGAACCAATCCCCGACCGGAAAGAATGGTCTGTTTTGTCTCTTCTTCCCTCTTAAGTTGGAGGCCGGTATCCTCTTCTAAAATCTTACGAATGGCCTCGTGGATTTTGTCTTCATCATTTTTCGATTTTGGAAAAATGGCAAAGGAGATAACCGGAGGCATGGCAGCAGGGGCATGTATCTGGATCTCTTTGCCGCCTGTCAGGGTATCACCTGTCAGGGTGTCTTTGAGTTTGGCAACCGCCACAATGGAACCGGGAAGTGCACTGGTAATCGTTTTTTGTTCTTTACCGGCAATCTCTAATAACTGGGAAAATCGTTCCTTTGAATCCTTGGTTACATTTAAAATATTACCTTCTTTGCCCAGGGTCCCGGAAATAACCCGGAAAAGAGAGAGTCGTCCGGCATAGGGATCGACAATTGTAGCAAAAACAAATCCGCAGAACTCGGCATCTGGATCAGGTGAAACAATCACTTCTTCACCATCTGCATTGGTGGCTGTCCAGTCACCTCGGTCCAGGGGAGAGGGCATAAAATCATTGATAAAATTAAAAATAATATCTATGCCGATCATTTTGGCGGCAGAGGTGCAGATGGCCGGATAAAACTCGGCATCCAGAACGCCCTGGCGGAAAATGACCTTGAGTTCATCTTCACTAATTTCTTCGCCTTCCAGATATTTTTCAAGAAGATCATCATTGAGTTCAGCAATATTTTCAATGAATTCTTCCTTTGCCAATGCAACTTCTTCAGCCATGTCATCTGGAATATCAATCCTTGCGGCGTTACCGTCACCATCATATTCATAGGCCTGTCCTGAAACAATATTGACCAGCCCTTTAAAATCCTCTTCCTGGCCAATGGGATAGCAGATGGGTACAATTTTCTTTTTAAGGGCTGATTTGCAGGCAGTAAGGCAGGTGTCAAAATCAGATCTTTCCCTATCCAGCTTGTTAACAATAACAACTCCGGGCAGGTTATTTTCAAGTGCACAGGCTCCGGCTTCTTCCGTCATAGCCGAAGGGCCGCCAACCCCGTCAATGACAAAAGCCATGCTGTCTGCGACGGGAAAACAGGTTCTAGCAGCAGAAAAGAAATTCTGGTCCCCAGGAGTATCCATCAACGTAATAGTATGTTTGTTGTGGGTATATTTAATAAAAGAGGTATTGATACTCTGTTGTTTTTTTGTTTCTTCAGGTTGGAAATCCATAACCGTATTGCCTTCTTCAACCTTTCCGAGACGCTTGGTAACCCCGGCTTTAAAAAGCATAGCCTCAGCAAGAGTAGTCTTGCCTGCACCTCCATGGCCTGCTAAAGCCACATTTCTCATGGTTTTGATGTCTTCGCTCATTTCTGCTCCTTTAAGCAATTAAATTAATATTATTTAAATAATAGTGTTATTTTTTTTTTACATGAAACGTGAGAGATATAATATATTCCTCGTTTCCTTTGGGTCCCAGAATAGGGGAGGGCACCACATCATTGACCGTATATCCCCTGGTTTTGAAAAAAGACTGAATCTCTTCAACCACTTTTTTCCTGATTTCCGGATCCTTTATAACACCACCCTTGCCGACATTTGCCTTTCCTGCTTCAAATTGGGGTTTGATCAGTGCCAAAACCCCGGTATTTTCCCGCATGAATTTTTCAGCAGCGGGAATAACTGTTTTAAGTGAGATAAAAGAGGTATCTGCCACCACCATATCTACTTTTTCATTAATTGCCTCATAGGCCAGATGCCGGATATTACTACGTTCGATGACCACTACCCGGTCATCCTGCCTCAATTTCCAGTCCAACTGCCCGTATCCCACGTCCACGGCATATACTTTTTTGGCCCCGAACTTAAGCAGGCAGTCGGTAAATCCACCGGTGGATGCTCCGATGTCCAGACAGATAAGATTTTTCACACATATGGGAAAACTTTTCAAGGCTTTTTCTAATTTGAGTCCCCCCCGGCTGACATAGGGATTGTCATCCTGCTTGACCATGATGATTGAAAGGCTGTCCACCATGGATCCGGGCTTGTCAACCACCATGTTATTTACCAATACTTTTCCGGCCATGATCATGGCCTTTGCCCTTGGCCTTGAAGGGATCAACTCCTTTTCAACCAGGAGAAGATCCAGCCTTTTTTTAAATCTCTTTTTTGATGGCATAGGCGTTCAATCCGATAAATCAAATTTAGCTAAATCCAAACCTGCTGCAACAATGGCTGCAGCATCCACCCCATAATCTTTTTTCAAGCGGTCCTGGGGACCATGCTCCACAAATTTGTTATCAATGCCGATTCGCCTGAATTCAAGGTCTGTCAAACCTTTATCTGCAAACATCTCCAGAACAGCGGATCCAAAGCCCCCTGCCAGCACATGCTCTTCCACGGTAATTACCTTTTTGATTTTGTCTGCCTTTTCCAGGAAAAAATCAGAATCAAGGGGCTTTACAAACCGGGCATTGATGACCATGGCAAAAATTCCCTTTTCGGCCAATTCTTTTGCTGCGGCAACTGCCTCAAAAACAGACTGACCAATGGCTATAATCATAATTTCATCCAACTGGCCATTTCCATGGTCGTCCCCTCCCAGCACCAACTGGGCCCTGCCAATTTTAACAGGCTTAACATTTTTTTGAATCTCAACACCGTGACCCTTACCACGGGGATATCTCAGAGCAATGGGACCATCGTGATTGATGGCGGTCAGAAGCATCCTGGCCAGTTCGTTTTCATCCATGGGCGACATGATGGTCATATTGGGCATGCTTCTTAAGTAAGAAAAATCAAACAATCCGTGGTGGGTGGGACCATCCTCCCCCACAACCCCCCCCCTGTCAATTGCAAAAACAACAGGATGGGCATCAATACAGACATCATGGAGAATCTGGTCATAGGCCCGCTGGAGAAAGGTGGAATATATGGCCACCACAGGTTTTACCCCCTTGGAAGCAAGTCCGGCGGAAAAGGTGACGGCGTGCTGTTCGGCAATACCCACATCAATAAAGCGGTCTTGATATTTGTTTGAAAATTCAACTAACCCTGTTCCCTCGGGCATGGCAGCCGTTACAGCAACAATCTTTTCATTGGTTTTGGCAAATTTAACCATATGGGATCCAAACACCTGGGTGTAGGAGGGCACAGGGTCAAAATGTTGATTGCTTTTGCCCGTATCAATGCCAAATGATCCCACCCCGTGAAAATAGACAGGATTTTTTTCAGCGGGTCCATACCCTTTTCCCTTAATGGTTGTCACATGGAGAAGTATCGGAGAATCCGGATTTTTAATATTGGTCAGAATATTAATCAAATGGTCCAGGTTATGGCCGTCGATGGGGCCGAAATAATCAAAATTAAAGGCCTCAAACAGCATACCGGGGGTGATAAAAGTTTTAAAAGATTCTTCCCATCGTTTGGCAATCTGGTACATGTCATCACCGATCTTTGGGAGAGATTTTAAAAATATTCCAAACTGGTTTCGCATGTTCTGGAGATATTTGGCGGACAGGGTCCGGCTCAAATAGGAAGACAAGGCGCCCACATTAGCAGAAATGGACATTTCATTGTCATTGAGTATCACAATAAGTTTTCGTTTCAGATCACCTGCCTGGTTCAGTCCTTCATAGGCCAAACCGGCTGTCATTGAACCGTCTCCTATAACGGAAATCACGTCTGAATCATCCTGGCTCAGGTGTTTGGCATGACAGACACCAAGCCCTGCGGAAATGGAAGTGGAAGAATGGCCCACTGTAAAACCGTCATAGGGGCTCTCCTTCATTTTTGGAAAACCGGAAATACCCTTGTACTGACGAAGGGTATCAAAATGCTGGTTTCTTCCGGTGAGAAGTTTATGGGCATAGGCCTGGTGGCCGACATCCCAGATCAAAGTATCCTTGGGAAGATCAAACACATAATGGATAGCCAGGGTGAGTTCGACAGCTCCCAGACTGGAGGCCAGGTGTCCTCCGTTTTTGGAAACCACATCAATTATTCTTTTCCGGATTTCTGCCGCCAGCAGAGGCAACTCATTGCGTGACAATTTTTTAATGTCACCGGAAGTATTTATTTGTTCAAGCAGACTCATTAGTTCTTACCCTTTTTTATAGCGGACCGTTACCGATCGCGGTCAATAATATAGCGGGCAATAGCCCTTAATGGATCTGCTTTTTTATCAAACCCTTCAATGGCTGCAAGCCCTGCGTCAACCAATTGTCCTGCATAACCCTTGGATTGTTCAAGGCCCAGGATGGCCGGAAAGGTCATCTTGTCATGCAGGGCATCTGACCCTATGGCTTTTCCCATTTTGTTCGGATCACCTTCCACATTTAAAATATCATCCATGACCTGGAAGGCAAGACCGATATTGTCGGCATACTCCCCAAGAGAGGTAAGCATCCTGGGATCGGCCCCAACGCTTAAAGCGCCTGCCTCCACACTGACACATATCATCCTGCCGGTTTTCAAATCATGTACTTTTTTTAGATGGTCCAGAAGGGCATCTTTATTCCCTCTGTTTTTTCCTTCCTGGGATTGCATATCCAGCATCTGTCCCTCCACCATTCCATTGACCCCGGCAGCATCGGAAATCCTGCTCACAAGCTCAAGCAGAATAAACCTGTCCGGATAAAATTCAAACAAAGACTCAGGCTGGGTCAATACATGGAAGGCATGGGTTAAAAGGCCGTCACCCGCCAGAATGGCTGTGGCCTCTGAAAATTTTTTATGACAGGTGGGAAGCCCCCTTCTAAGATCGTCATCATCCATGGCCGGCAAGTCATCGTGGATAAGAGAATAGGTATGGATCATCTCAATGGCACAGCAAGAGGGCAGGGCGGTGAGGGGGTTACCCCCACATGCTTTAGCAGCAGCTAACCCCAGCACAGGCCGGATGCGTTTCCCCCCGGCCATCATGGAGTGTCCCATGGCCTGAACCAGTTCATGACTAGGATTAAACCGGTTAAGTATCTTTTTAAGATAGGTCTCAACAAGGGCTTTATTATCATTTAAATATGCGGATAAATCAAATGAAGACTTATTCATTGTCAAAGGGTTCTTCCTTCATGGATCCGCCATTGTCCCGGGTTAACTGGGTTATTTTTTTTTCTGTCTGATCGAGAATATCCAGACAATATTTTGAATGTCCAATGCCTGTCTCATATTTTTTTACTGCCTGCTCAAGGCTTAAATCTCCGGATTCCATTTCCCTAACTATCTCTTCAAGCTGTTTAAGTGCAGTTTCAAAACTTTTTTTTGCCATTGTTTTTAACCACCCGGGTAACCAGGCGTCCTTTAGATAAAACTATTTCGATTTGATCCTCCAAGGCTGCATCATTGGCATCCATGAGTATTTTTTTCCCCGGCAGGATTCTTGAGATACTATACCCGCGGTCCAGAACAGATCTGGGATTAAGGGCTTCAAGCTTCACATCAAACTCCCTGGCTTTTGCCCTTGAGGCAAAAAGGCGGCCATTCATCCCAATTTCCAGTGCAGCGGTCAATCTGTGCACCTGTTTTCGATTCTCCCGGATTTTAACCAAAGGGATTTTCACCTCAAGGGCCTTTAGCGCCCAGAAAACCCTTTCCTTCTTATATTCAACCCGGGCTTGGAGATTTCTCTTCATCCGACCCTTTGATTCTTTTATGCTGGCTCTAACCTCATCAACCACCCGGTTAGGGCTTTTAAGCCTGGAGTTGAGGTCATCTAATTTTTGATGAAAAAAATCCATTTTTTGATTCATGGTATGAACAAGGGATGCCCTGAGCCGGTTATTTTGATGAATCAAGGCACCTTTGTCTGGAAGGGCAAGTTCAGCAGCGGCTGAAGGGGTAGGGGCCCTGAGGTCAGCAACAAAATCGGCAATGGTAAAATCAGTTTCATGACCCACCCCTGTGATAACCGGAATTTTGGATAAATATATGGCCATAGCCACCACTTCCGAATTAAAAGCAGAAAGGTCTTCAATGGATCCACCGCCCCGGGCAAGAATAATAAGATCAGCCGGTTTTGAAGAAAGGTTCACGGTTTCGATGGCATCGGCAATCTCAAGCTCAGCTGTTTCACCCTGTACTTTGACCGGTACAATTTCAAGATGACACCCTGGAAACCGCCGGCGGGCAACATGGATGATATCCCTGACAGCCGCACCGGTCCCTGAAGTGATCACATTTATTTTTGAGGGTAAAAAGGGAATCGGTTTTTTATGGGAGTCTTTAAAAAGCCCCTGGGAAGCCAGCTTTTTTTTTAATTGTTCAAAGGCCACCTGCAAGGAACCGGCTCCTTCAGGCTCAAGATGTTCAAAAATTAACTGATAGGATCCCCGGGGTTCATAAAGAGAAATTCTGGCAAGACCGAAAATCTTCATGCCCGATTCCGGTCGAAACTTCAGGCCTCGTTTTTGATTCTTAAACATGACACAGGAAATGACGGCATTTGGATCTTTAAGGGAAAAATAGGAATGACCGGAGGCTGGTACAGCATAATTGGAAATTTCCCCGGTAATCCACAAAAATGGAAACCGCTCCTCAAGAAGAAATTTAATTTCCCTTGTCAGAGTCGAAACCGTATACATATGTCCATTATTTTTTTCTGCTGTTGCCATTTTATGTGTGCCCATACAATAATAAAATCATATTTTATAAAACAATGGCATCTTTTTAACAATACTAATTTTGGTTTCTTTCTGAAGATTTAACGGGGCTTAAAAAACTTAAAAAAAACAGACACCATCGCCTTGTCCGATAATATATATTATGTAAACTTTTGTTGGTTTATTAAAAAAACAAATTTACGCCTGACAAAATTGTAATCTTGAAATATCCCCTTCCCGTGTTATATTAGCTGTTAGCTTAGAATTTTAGATTAACTTTTTTGGAGGAACCCCATGAACCAAGCTTTTTCAACCCCACAACCCGCTGCAGTGACAAAAGTTAATTCTTTTATCAGAAGCGTATATAACTGGATGTCCCTAGGACTTGGACTGACAGCTCTTATTGCCTACTATGTTTCCAACAGCGAGGCTGCTACCCAGTTTGTTTTCGGCAACACCATGGTCTTTTACGGACTGATAATAGCAGAACTGGGATTTGTTTTTTACCTGAGTGCACGGATACAAAAAATCCAGGCCTCAACCGCCACTGCGCTTTTTGTAATTTATGCCGCATTAAACGGCGTTACAATGTCCTTTATATTCCTTGCCTACACTAACTCATCCATTGTTTCCACTTTTGTTGTATGTTCTGTTACCTTTCTGGCATGCAGCATCTACGGAATGGTTACCAAGCGCGACCTGACATCCATGGGCGGATTTTTAACAATGGGACTTATCGGTATTATCATAGCCTCTGTGGTCAACATGTTTGTAAAAAGTTCAGGAATGGCCATGCTCATCTCCTATGTTGGTGTTCTGGTATTTGTGGGCCTGACCGCCTATGACACCCAAAAGCTAAAAACCATGGCAGCCACTCTTCCTGATAATGCTTCCGGCGCAATGGTCCGAAAAGGTGCTATTATGGGCGCCCTTTCACTATACCTTGATTTTATAAATCTCTTCCTCATGCTCCTGCGCATCATGGGCGGCAGTCGAGATTAAGAATAACTAAATACGATAAAAAAAGGGTGCCCCTGACCGGGTCACCCTTTTTTTATCGTTAATGTATAGACCAAAAGTATAAAAACTTAGATATTTTCCTTTATCACCCTGCAGATCTCTTCACAAAAGCCCTGGGTTTCATCCTCATCAGGCCCCTCTACCATCACCCTGAGCAAGGGCTGGGTCCCTGAATATCGAATCAGCACACGGCCCTTACCCATAAGTTTATTTTCAATTTCCTTGATGGTTTGGGCAATGGGTTTAATCAGGGTAAAATCAGGCCGGGATGCATCCACCTTAACATTCATTAATACCTGGGGATAAACAACCATAATGGAGGCCAGATCAAAAAGACCGGTGCCCGTGTCAACCATGACTTCCAGGAGCTTCAGGGCGGTCAGCATCCCGTCCCCTGTTGTATGATCCTCCAAAAATAACATATGCCCGGAATCTTCCCCGCCCATTACGGCACCAGTGCGATTCATCTCCTCCAGCACCTTACGATCACCTACATCTGATTTCAAGTGGATAATATCGAGTGATTCAAGGGTCTTGCTCAATCCGACATTGCTCATAGTTGTGCTTACAACTATGTTGTTTTTCAATTGATCCTTCTCCTTGGCAAACTTGGCACAAATGGCAAGAATCCGATCTCCGGTGATCTCATTTCCTTTCCCGTCAATGGCTATGAGACGATCGGCATCACCGTCAAAGGCGAGGCCGATGTCAGCTTTTTCTTTCAACACCCTGTCTTTAAGGCCCTGTGTATGCTGGGAACCGCAATTATCATTAATATTGATACCATCCGGCCTATCATGGATAAATTGCACGTCAAACAATTGATCATTGAACACCAGATGGCTGATACTGGAAGCTGCCCCATTGGAAGCATCAATTATAATTTTGATCCTGTTAATCCCATCATGACAATCAGGTTTCTTAAAAGGAAACTTTCCGAGCAGGAACTCAGAATACATTTTGGAACCATCTGAAATCATGGATATTTTTCCCACAATTGTCCGTGGAATATTTTCGGTTTCCTCTAATATGCAGGATTCAATTTCTTCCTCCTGGATATCGCTGAGCTTTACCCCGCCCTGCCTGAAAATCTTGATACCGTTATCATAATAGGGATTATGGGAAGCAGAAATAACAATACCGGCACCTACCCCATCAATACAGGTACTTAAATAAGCCACCCCCGGGGTGGGTATAACGCCGGCCAGAAATACGTCCATACCAACCGAGGCAATGCCTGCGGCCAATGCAGATTCCAGCATATCACCGCTTTCACGGGTATCCTTACCGATAATAATAGCTCCATGCCCATTCTTTTGCGCAAACAAGCCCACTGCCTGCCCTGTTTTTAATGCTAATTCACAGGTAATGGGGTAGAGGTTTGCCCTGCCCCGGATACCGTCCGTCCCAAAAAGTTTTCCCATTTAAGATCAATTCCTGTTTCTCAAGGTTCATATTTAGAGCCGGAGGATATCTCCCCCGGAATTTTCCATTTTATTTACAAATCAGCAGGGGGGCAGTGATTTTTTCTTCAATGCAATAAAGCCAACTGCTCCCTGCAAGTGCAACCTGTGGATCCAGACTTTGAATAATAGTGATATAGTTTTGTCCTTTATCTTCAATCACAAGTTCAATTGCCCTAACAAATGATTCCCCCTCCCTGGTAATTTTATCTGAATACATATTTGCCCTAAAAATATTTTCTGCCTTTTTTAGCCTTTTTATGGCAGTATCATGTAAACAAATTGCACCTGTTTCTTTACCCTTGCTATCTGCCAATAAAATTTTTTTTGAAATTACCAGCTTTTCATTGAAAATTTTCATCCGCTTTATCCGTTCATCAATGCAGTCAGCCAAATTTTTTTGCATCCCCAAAAGAAGCTCTCCTGAAAAATAATCATGGACAAAAAGGGGGCGAACATGATGGTACCAGGCATTTAAGGAAATAAGTCCGGCAATATACATTATATTATTGTTAAGAATGGTGTCCACCTGGGAATATACACCCACCCGCCGGGGAAGGGAAACTTCCTTGAATCCTCCACCCAAAATCATCCGGTCGTTTTTAAGTTCATTTTTTCGAATAATGGATCCGGCAGCAGTAAGACACCCGTATCCAATGCGCAGGGGCCCCACAATCCCCCCCTGCCCTCCCATAAATATAGGTCTCTGATTGAGCATAACCCCCTGGTGAACATTCCCCATCATGGAGGGAGTAGCCTTGTCCTGGTTGGGGGTATAATTAAAATGGATAAAGGAAGAACCTACTTCAGAATGATCTTTCCTGCTGGTACCGCCGGCCATGAAGCAATCACAAAAATTAATCAGACTGCCAAGGGTTACAAAGGGAAAAAGAATGGTCTGTTTTAATCCCACC
Source organism: Desulfobacteraceae bacterium (assembly GCA_003353855.1). Lineage (GTDB taxonomy): Bacteria > Desulfobacterota > Desulfobacteria > Desulfobacterales > Desulfobacteraceae > NBML01. Next base: position 2,485 of record PIVS01000002.1, on the reverse strand, counting down.
GTATGGGCGGCATTGGCCTCTTCTTCCAGGATGGTTCCGGATCTGACATGACCACCTGATCCAAAATCATTGTCTCCGGCAAATACAGCATCCTGGAAAAATCCGCCGTTAAGCCTGGTATTTTCTCCCACCAGGGTATTTTCCAGGGTGACCGGTGCCTCATATCCGATCCGGGCATTTGCCAGAATCAAAGATCTTTCACCAATTATCTTAGTGCCTGCATACAGGGTAACCCCCTGCCCGGATATCCTGTTTAAATTAACATTTTCACAAATATAGACCGACTCGGGATTGGGGATATTTACCCCTTTTTGACGAAGCAAAGCAATTTTTTTATTTATCATGAATCCAGTATTAAATATCTTGGGCATCTGTTGTCAAGGGTTTTTAAACGAGACAAGGTCATTCCCAAGGATTCATGTCCATTGTCATAATTGCCCATTTCTGTTAAAAAGGGAGCCATGAATCAAAGGAACCAGACAAATAAAATAATCCAGGAACCCATCATCCTGGCATCCAAATCCCCCAGAAGAAAAGAACTGCTGGAACAGGCGGGCCTCACCCTTGAAATTTTAGCAGCAGATATTGACGAGGAATCCATCGAGCTTTCCGCTCCTGTGGACTATGTTAAAGCCCTGTCCAGGATCAAGGCGGATAACATTGCAAAGAGTCGGCCCGATCACTGGGTTATTGGTGCTGATACCATCGTGGTGGTCGATGATGTCATCCTTGGAAAACCCAAGTCCCGGGAAGAAGCCGTCCATATGCTCAATAGTCTCAACAACAGGGACCATTGTGTTTTTACAGGATTTACAATCTGTTGCCATAAAAGGCAGGAATCAATAACAAAATCCATTGAAACAAATGTCTTTTTTAAACAATTGTCCCTGGGTGAAATTCAATGGTATACTGCAACGGATGAACCCTATGACAAGGCAGGGGGTTATGGGATTCAGGGGATAGGTGCTTTTTTGGTGCGCAAAATTAACGGCTCCTACTCAAATGTTGTGGGCCTGCCCATATGTGAAGTCATGGAAACCCTCTCAAGCTTAGACATTATTCAATTTTAAGGAAAACAGGAATGACAGCCATAAACGAAAATATTGAATTTATAAAAAAACAGATAAAGGAAACCGCCATTGCCTGCGGCAGGGATCCTGAAACCATAACCCTTATCGGAGTTAGCAAGCGAAAAAGCGCAGACAAGGTTTCCAAGGCCATTGAGGCCGGCAGTACCAATCTTGGTGAAAATTATATCCAGGAGGCCGTGGAGAAGATTGATACCCTGGGCAAGGATAGGGCCTGCTGGCATTTTATTGGGCATCTCCAGTCAAACAAGGCCAAATTTGCCGTTAAATATTTTGATTATATCCATACCGTTGATAAGGTTAAGCTGGCCCGGGAAATTGATAAACAGGCTGCTAAAATCAAAAAGGTACAAAAGATTTTGCTGCAGATAAATATTGCAGAAGAGGACACCAAATCAGGGGCTTGTGCTAAAGAAGCAATTTCACTTGCCCGTGAATTCAGCCGATTTGAAAATTTGTCCCTGGACGGGTTAATGTGTATGCCCCCCTATTTCAGTGATCCCGAAGAGGCCAGAGTATATTTTAAAAAATTGGTCCGGATCCAGGCGGAAATACAAGGAGCGGGTTTAGACACCCCTGCCCATCTGTCCATGGGTATGAGCAACGATTTTACGGTGGCCATTGAAGAGGGGTCCACCATGGTGCGGGTTGGCACTGCTATTTTCGGGAGTCGGGATTGAAACTGTTACTCCATACCTGCTGCGGCCCCTGTTCGGTTTATCCCCTGAAGGTGCTTAAAGAAAAAAGCATTGATGTTATGGGATTTTTTTTCCGCCATAATATCCACCCCTTTACCGAATGTATGAAACGCCAGGAAACCCTGGCTCAGTATGCCGATGAAATTAGATTGAAAATGATCTGGCAGCGGGGGTATGAACTGGAAAAATTTATTCAGTCCGTGGTATTCAGAGAGAAGGATCGCTGTAGGTATTGCTACCATGCCAGGCTCAAGGCCACTGCCATGGTAGCCAAAAAAGGAAAATTTGACGCCTTTTCCACCACCCTGCTCTATAGCAAGTTTCAGAATCATCAACAAATTATTGAAACCGGACATGCCCTTGCCAGAGAATATGGTCCCAAATTCTTTTACCATGATTTCAGGGAAGGATGGCAGCAGGGCATTGAAACTTCAAAAAACCTGGGTATGTACCGACAGCAGTATTGCGGGTGCATTTACAGTGAAAAAGACAGGTATTACAAGAGCCGGAAAAAATAAAGACAAACCATAGATGCTCAATTTCAACCGGTGTTAACCGGCGGGGCTTACCTCGGAGGTGCTTTTTTCCTGATCTGGTTATGAATATTAACCAGTTTTGTATCAGCCTGGTGAAGCCGGTCCGCAATCACCGAAAAAAGGTGTTTGGCAACATCCGGATATTTTTCAATGATTTCCCCGA
>PIVS01000693.1 GCA_003353855.1 Desulfobacteraceae bacterium | reverse complement strand
CGGTCCAATCTGACCATTATTGAAAACGGGAAGGAAAGTTTTACCAAGGATATTCGGGTGAACCAGCCCTTGAGATATAAGGGGATCAATATTTTTCAGTCTTCCTATGGTACGACGGCTCCGGACAATGCCCTTTTTGAAATTTTGGACAATACCACCCAGGAAAGCATCACAAAACGCCTAACCGTGGGAGAGGAAGTGCAGCTGCCCTACGATGCGGGAATCTTTAAATTTGAAGGTTTTTTGCCCAATTTTAAATTCAGGGAGCACAATCTGGGGGAGGCCTTTTTCGGGAAGGTAACCTTAAAAGGACAGGAAGGCCTTCAGATACCGCTTCCCACAAAATTTCCCACCTTTGACAAAATGAGAAAGGGTCAGTTCACCTTTGTTGTAAAAGATTTTGATCAAAGGTATTATACTGGTCTTCAGGTCACAAAGGACCCGGGTGTATGGTATGTGTATGCGGGGTTTCTCCTGATGATTCTGGGGTGCTGGATTACCTTTTTCATCTCCCATCAATCCTATTTTATTGAGATGGAAAAATCAGATCAGAACACAACAAGGGTTTTGGTTTCAGGGAAAGCCAACCGGAACAGTTACGGCATGATGTTGAAAATCAAGAAATTTGTAACCCTATTAAAGGATAAGTAATAGCCATGAATAGTTCTTTTGTATTAGCGTCAACCACATTTATTTATGTACTGGCTTCGGTCTTTTATATCGGGTCATTTTCATTTAAAAAACAGGTGCTGGCCCGTGCAGGCTTCTGGGTGATTGTGATCGGATTTATCGCCAATACAACCGGGATCATCCTTCGGTGGGTGGAATCATATCAGGTGGGATACGGCCATGCTCCTTTTTCCAATATGTATGAATCCCTTGTCTTTTTCTCCTGGACCGTGGCGGTTTTGTATATTTTTGTTGAAATCAAATACAAAGAAAGTATCATTGGGGTCTTTGTGTCACCCCTGATTTTTCTGGCCATTGCCTATGCCTCCTTTGACCCAAGCGTAGGTTCCAAAATCAGTCCCCTGATTCCTGCCCTGCAAAGTAATTGGCTCATCGCTCATGTGATCTCCTGTTTCCTGGGGTATGCCGGGTTTGCCCTGGCATTTGGTTTTAGCTTTATATACTTTGTAAAACCCAAGGATCCAAAAAGCACTTCAGCTTTTGCCCGGTTGCCCTCTTTGGAGATGATTGATGAACTGACCTATCAGATGATCGTATTTGGTTTTCTTTTTTTGACCATTGGAATTATCACCGGGGCTGTATGGGCCAATTCAGCCTGGGGTAAATACTGGTCCTGGGATCCCAAGGAAACCTGGTCTTTGATTACCTGGTTTGTCTATGCAATTTTTCTTCATCTTCGGATGATGCGTGGCTGGCATGGGGCAAAGCTTGCCATTGTATCCATTGTAGGTTTTATTGCAGTGCTCTTTACCTATTTTGGTGTTAACTATCTGCTTTCAGGGCTTCACAGCTATGGATAAAAAGGGGTGAAAACAGGCATTCTTATTTAAAGGTTGTCTAAACCAATTCTTTTTTAAATAAAAGAATCAAATAAAAAAAGGGTCTATCTTAATTAAGATAGACCCTTTTTTTATTTGATTCTTATGCTGGGATGCCCTTTCATCCGGCACCGCAATTATGGAGGCTGTTCATTGGTTTTCCCCTAATTTACCTTGACAAGGAAACAAGATATTTATATTAATAACGCGAATTAAAATAATTTCGGACGTTATTGCGGATGTGCAAGGAAAGCTGTCTGCAAAGGAAATAAGTCCGGGTAGGAGCCCGGAACTGGTTATAGTAACATCAACATTTTAACATTGATGGAGTTTTCATGAGTAAAATAGAAAACAAAGATGAAAATGGTTCCATGGAGGGTGCAGAGGAAGGCACTGGTGGTGACCCAAAAGATGATAAAGGCCTGGGGCTTGGTGTCATCTTTTTTATGGTGGCATTTCTGGTGTGCTTTTTATCCGGCTGGCTGCTTTTTCCCAAGTTGCTTTATTCTAAAAAAGAGCAACCTTTTAACTTTGATCACCTGCTTCATACCGAAGAAGTAGGCGATTGTGAAACCTGTCATTTTTTGAGAGAAGACGGCACGTTTGCGGGTTTGCCCAATCTGGAATCTTGTATGGAATGCCATACAGACGAACCCATGGGAGAAACCGAGGACGAGGCTATCTTTGCTGAAGAATATGTGGCAAAGGAAAAAGAGGTTCCCTGGTTTGTTTATTCAAAACAGCCCGATTGTGTCTTTTTCTCCCATGCAGCCCATATTAATGCGGCTGGTATGGATTGTAAATCATGCCATGGCCCCATTGGTGAGTCTACCACCTCAAAGCCCTA
>PIVS01000156.1 GCA_003353855.1 Desulfobacteraceae bacterium | reverse complement strand
GGTTCAGTAGGTTTGGCAACAATCACAGCCATAAAAAGAAATAAAGAGAATGAAAAATGGTTTGAAACGAAGGAGTTAAATTTCAAACTGGCAGCGTAACCCCACCCGCACAGGTCGAACTTTTTTATATATTCGAGTTCCTTTTCATTCACCTGGCCTTCTGTGGCATCCTCTGATTCCCATACTATCTCTTTGGTGATGGTAAAATTCCGCCTTTCTTCCCTGGTAAAATCTTTTTAAATTATTTTTATTTTTTGTTGTCTTAAAAAATTCAAATTTTCAGAATTAACCTCCTCCTTGCATGCCAAGGCCAAAAGTTTTTTAGCACGTGTTAACACCCAGCTTGTTCAGCAATTAAGCGTACCAATTTCTCAGTGTTCTCATCATTTTTGGAATGGCCATGAGGAGCAATGAGAAGGATGTTGATATGGCCAGGAATTAATTCGATGTCTTCTACTTCTGGAATCGTCTGGGATTTATCATCTGCCATAGGAGCTCCTATCAATGGTACTCAAACATGAAATCCGATGTAGTTTGAACCTTGAAAAATAACAATAGACCCATAAAAAGGATAAAACAAGGGCACAGCGTGGTATAGGCAAAGCTATCTAATGGAATTTTATGCTATGAAAACAAAGGGTTAATTAAAGAAGACGGGTACCCGTCAGAAATATTCTATACATTATATTTTCTAATACAGAAAAACACATAAAAAACATGGAAGCCCGGGGACAACATGATTATAATTCCGGGATTACCGAAAAAGCTTTCCTGGCCAAACAAAAAGACCGGTTGAAACCTGGGGGATACAAACAGCCCCAGGTCAACCGGCCTTCAATGTTTTTCAATAATTTTACATTCGAAAACCGTAATCATCGTCCTGGTCGTCTTCCAGATCATCAGGAGCATCATCCTCTGTCTCAGGAGTTGCATCTGACCCAAAGAGGGGTTCCTGGGGTTTTCTAAAGGGAACCAGGAGTTCATCACGTTCGAGGATGAGCACAGACCGCCTTTCCTTTTCCTCCTGGGCTTTAAGGAGATCATCGAGCATGGGAAAAGCCTCTGAAATAGTTTTACCACAAATTTTTGTTAGAAAAGCAACCACATTACCGTATTTTTTAGTCCCTTTGATTTTAATCTTGTTCCCTTCAATGGGAGCATAAGCATCTGGTGACCTACCAAACTTTTCCATGGCCAAATCTATTACAGCCTGAGGATCTAACTTAGTTCTGATTTCTTTCATTCGGGTCTCTTGGGCGTTGAGAAGATCATCCAATATGGGGAAAACCCCTGCAATAGGCTGATTGCAAACCTTGGTCAGAAAATCAATTGCATTCCAGGAGCGTTTAGTCCTTTTATCCCTTATCTTATTCCCTTTGGCGGTAATATAATGGTACGGTGACAAGTCACACTTTTCAATCGCCAGATCTATTACAACCTGGGAAACCAGTTCCGTTTTAATTTTGCTGATCCGGGACTTGGGCAGTTGATCTCGGTTTTTCTTCTCTGCCTGATCCGTTTTCAACTGATGTACAGCATTGAGATATGGCTTCGGCTTAACAGGTTCAGCCTTGGTAGGCTCTACATTCTCCATGGCAAATGTTTCAGACTTAATAATCTCAGCAATTTGCCGTTTGGTTTCCTTAACAAATTCCTGTGACCCTGTAATTTTCATGGTCCCCAGATCCCATCCTTTATTCTGGGCAATAGATAAAGCCAGAGCTATGGCCTCCTTTCTTTTTTCCGGGTCTTTCGGAGTGTCCAGTACAATCTTATCGGGCCGGTCATAAATTTTAACGCCCTTGTCATTGTTCACAAGGAACCGGGTGTTATTTTTTTCCCAGATGCTATACCCTCTAATCTGATCTTGCCGGATATTGTGCTGGTAAATTACAAAGTAAACATGCTGTTCCTTTATCCGCTCTTCAAACTTGGCGGTATACTTCTTTTCGATTTTCTTATAATTAATTTTATTGGACACCTGCTTTTTTTTCAGTTTCCGAGCTTCACCCAACCACCAGCTCTGATGTTTTCTGAAGATAGCCCTTTGAGTTTCAATTTCAGATTTTTGCTCCTGATCATTAAGGTCCTTCCAATTATCAGGCGTTTCCGGTGGTACATACTTGCCCTGGATAATTCGTTCTTCCAATTCATCCGATGTGTAATAGAGCTTTTCAAGCGCTTCAAAACCTTTCCCACGCAGATTAATACTCCGGGTCTTAGGGAACTGGCTTGATTTAATCTGCAAATACTTATTGCCAGGCACAAGTTTCCCGGTTTCCGGGTCCTTCTTTCTTAATTTCTTAAAAATAATACTTGTTATATCTTTTTGATCCCCCAAGATCGTTTTAGCTTCATCAACGGATGAAACCCCTTCTAAAAGACGGCTGACTTCTTCTTTATACCTGTGCAGGGTTTTCTTTTCCGGCCCATTCGGCTTTGGGTCTTTCCCGGTCTGCATTGCAACCAGGTTTTCGACAGAGGGTTTCCCAAGGGGGCGTTTATGATTGGCAGGATCTTCCAGACCATATTTCAAAGCCAGATAACTTTGAAAGGCTTTATCCGAACTATGCCGATACGGGATCATGCGGATCTGGTTGCCGGTCTTCTGGTCGTACTTTGATACGGCCATATGGAAATGTATGAATCTTTGCTGGCCGATGGCTCCGGTCTGGATCTTGGGACGGTGGATTTCAGAGGCATGAATTATTCTATCAGGGGTGTATCTGCAAAAATAATATCTCAGCATCTCCTGATGGATTTCCTTGACCTTCTCATCGCTGATATCCTGATCTTCCAGGGCAAAAGAACCTGTGATGTGCCAATAATGGTTCTTCCATTCCTTGGCCTTATTGGTGAAATTAACAGCGATAGAAAAAGTATCCAGATCACCTGACAGATGGACACGTTTATCAAGTTCATCCCGGGACTTCTCCCGGCCGCTTTTTTGGCCGGTTTCAAAATAGTCTTCTATGCCTTCGCTTTTTTCTGTTATCCGGATAATCATACTACCTCAACGGAGCTAAAAGTTCTTTTAATTCTTTCTTGATTTCTTCAAGATTATCCAACACACCATCATAGGTAGCAGGGGTGATTAAATCATTTAAATTATCCTCGTTCAAACACTTTGCAATTTGGTTCACGTTGTTGCCTATCTTAGAGGCAGCATGGACTTTATATTGCTCTACCTCTCTATCAACGGCTACCAATCTTTTTTCGGAAATTGCACCCCGGATAAAGGTGCTGAATTTCATAATCGGCTTGCCGCTATCACCTATAGGAATACGGCCTGATATTTCTTTATACTCCTTTTCGGTCAACCGGAATGAAACCATTTTTGTTTTACCAGACATAGCGTATGCTCTCCAGTTTGGGGTTTTCAGGGGTACCCCCTGAAGCACTCTGCCTTTGTAATCAATTTGAGACGTAGTCGATTAATTGTATTACAAATGCTGACGTGCCTTAACGTTATGAAAATCATATACTTTTATATTTCAGGATGCAACAGAAACCTGGACGCTCCTGTTAAACAGCACAAAATTGGATGCTGAAAGGGGTTAGTTTTGCAAGCTGACAACCCTGTTCATCAAAAATGGAATTTATTTAGGCACCTCCAAGGTGCCTTGAGGGTGCCTTGGAGGTGCCTAAAGATTCAAACTGTTTGGTAATTGATCAAGTATCCATACATCATCCAAAGATTATATCACACTGAAAACGCTATCAAGGAAAATATTGCAAAAACCAGGGGGAATACCCAACGGCTTATGCGGTCTATGCGAATTGCAAGTTTTTGTTTTTGAACATCGGCAGCCAGGTGACTTGTTGTCACAGACTCCAAAAGGGATAAAAACACTAGAACTGTTGATCCGATGACAAATCTGTCCAAAAGCGTATAGTAGCTGAGGCGGGGCAAGATATCTGCCAGGGTAAACTGAAACGCAATCAAGGTAAGCATTGAGGTTGCTGACATCCCCATCTGGGCGCCCAGTTGGGAAGGATCAATCCAGAACACGGTCCAGGACATCAGAACAATCAATATAATCGGTAAAATAACCTTCCAGATATAATAATTGGTTCTCCTCTGGGCAAAAATGTTGAAGGCAAATTCAGAACTGTTCAGGTGGATCGCATCAATGGACTGGGACATTATTATTGCCTGTACCTTATTGATTTTCCAGTCCGGGATATTAAACTGATCGGGTTTTCTACCTGTAAACTCCTTGTCAATGATCAAGCTTACATCCTTTTCTCCATACGCATAGGAAAGCAATGAAATTATGATGTTATGACGATCAAAAGGGAATTGGTGGGCATCATACTGAAAGACCAAAGATCCCTGGTAACGCTGTACGTAACGCACACGGCCCGAGGCAAGGACATTTACTTGTTTTCTTAGACGGGTAAAAACCCGCCCGGCATTGATGATGTCAATCTGGGGAGTCCACACCTCATCCAGGCCGAATTGGCACCCTTCAAATCCAACTAGGCGAGGATCCACCCAGGTCAGAGAAACGACAAAATCCGATGTGATGGACTGACTGGTATCTTCAATGGCAGTTATGTCAAGAAGACGTAGACCGATACTCACCTGGGTCGGGCGATCTGCCGGTCCGGGACGTTGGTCATTCTTAAGATCCGGCAGGATGCATTTATTCGCCAATTGCTCCTTTTGCTCCATGGCCTGGATCCAGGCGAATGAGCCAAGAAATATGACAATTGCAATTACAATGGAAGTCGCCCATTTTTTTAACATATCTTTTGTTCTCGTATCTCCAAGTTTAAAATTTTTTTAATTTAAGCATTAAATTAACTAGGCCAAGGGAACCTTGAAGTTCCTATCAAAACCACAGTTTACCGGCACATATCAACCCGCCAATCATGGAAAACAGAAGAGAGATCATCGTGCCCATGAGTACCATGAACCTTACGGTTCCAATATTTTTAATACGGTTTTCTTGTGAGTTTTTTCCCCAATGTGCTGCCATTTTGGCCGCCATCCAAGTCACCATGGCCACCATGACACCGGACAGATCAAATGCGACCCCCATGGTAAAAAAGAGGTTCTCAGCCACCCCAAGGGCAATGGGAATCGAAATCCTGTAATGGGGGTCTTCATCTCCAACGATTTTCCTGACTTTGCGTGCGTAAAACTGGGTGACTATCCCGCCAAACACCAGCGCAACTAACAGGCCAAAAACCCATCTGAATATTTCCATAAAAACTCCGCCCATTACAGTGAAAGACTTTGTAATGCTTACCGCAATTAGAAGGTTGCTTCATGTTAAAAAAACATAGGCATAACGGAGGGAATTGCGCACAGGCACAATTGCCTCCGCTTAAATAACTATGGATTCTACATGCCGCCCACAAGAATCTCAACACGGCGGTTTTGCCTTCGTCCTTCCCTGGTTGAATTATCCGTAACAGGGTTCATGTCCCCAAACCAGAACGGAATAAGCTGGGCTTTATCCACATTGTAATTTTCAACAAGATAATTGGCGATGCTTTCGACTCTTCTAAAGGACAATTCCATGTTATATGCTTCTGTTCCGGTATTGTCGGTATGACCTGCCATGGCGGAATATGCCGTTTTGTTTTCATTTAGAAAGGCTGCCAATAATGCAAGTCTGTCCCTTTCATTCTGGGAAAGTTCGCTTTTGTCAAAATCGAATAGGAAATTTTTTGTTTTAATCCCGACCACTTTTTTATCGGTAATTGTAAGGATATCCTTTGTGGCCTTAACGGTAAAAAGCGCCTCGGAATTATACCCTGGATGTTCAATAAAATCTTCAAATGCTATCACCCGGGAACAAAAATTAAAATCCTTCACCTTTGTGAAAAGATCTGAACTATAATAGTCATCGGCAGTACTTATAATATAAAAACAAACATTGTATTTTTTTGCCAAGTTTTCTGCAAAAGCCGAGGGTTTTTTCCTACCGCCCCCTTTATTGACATCACTGCCGTCGGTAAAGAGAAACACTACGGTTTTGCCCTCAAGCTTATTGAGGATTGAATCAAGTCTTTTAAGGCCATCGGTCAAGAAGGTAGCGCTGGTAGCTTTTTCAGGCAGGGTCGAAAGGGCCTGGGCAAATTTATCCCGATCATATTTTTGTACAGGATACACCTCTTTCCAGGGCGTATAAAGAAAAAGGCCAAAGTGGTACCCCAAGTCAGGGAAGTACTCGTTTCTTTCAATCAGAATATTTTTGGCAACATCGTATCTGGACATGCCGGTGTCTTTATAGGGTTTATTCATCGAACTTGAAGAATCAAAAAGAATGATGGCATTGTCGGCCGTCTTGATAAGGTCAACGTTAACAATAACTTTTAGTTTGATATCCTCTTTGGTGATTATTTCAAAGGCCAAGGCATTTGAAAGAAATCCGAAAACAAGCAATAAAACAAAAAATACCAGGGGTTTAAAAACTTTTTTTTCATTTGGATAATTTCCTTTTATGGGTTTTCTGACTCTTTGATCCGTGTCAGATAGGTTATCAATTCAGTTTTAATTTGTTCAACGCCGGATATGCCGTCTGCGTCTGCGCCGATGGACGCCGGCAACAGATGTCGGAGACAACGGCCTTCCGATGGGATCAATAAACATGACCACTTTTCCATCAATTTGATAGGGACCGCCAATGATATATTCAACGGGAAAGGTAATCTTGTTTTCCTCTTTAATTGGCTCACCCATTAAAAATAAAATCAATTCATGAATATTACCCTCCTTATCAACGATTGTAAGGGCAGCATTTGGCGGATTCTCAGCAAAGCTGTTTTCCCCTGAAGTGACGGAATCCATGAATGCATCCCAGGTCAAAAATCCGGCTTCCCTTGCGGGCCTGTCACAAAAGAATATCAAACGATCATTGGGGTCTTTTAAAATGACGGAATCCTTTTTTAATTCAACCCCCTTGGCATCCTGTACAAACAATGCCTGACAGACTTCTTCCTCCTCCTGGGGCTGGTCTGCCGCCATTGCTGCTGGTGTCTTTAATGATGCTCCCAGCAATGCTGGTCCCAGCAGTGCAGCACCAGCCGCTTTCGCTCCTTTTTTCAAAAAGTTGCGCCGGTCTGTTCCGGTCTGAACTGACTGTTTTGGCAGTTCCTTTTTTTTGTTCATGATGTACTCCTTAATTTAATATCAGCATCACTATGTTTATAAATAGTGATGCTGATTTCATTCACTACTTTTGGAAGTTATCCCCCAGATTATTCACTGGGCGGGACCAACTTTTCCATAACCTGGTCCACGGTGAAACTGGCCGCCTTCTGCCGGGGCGGAAACTCCTTAAATGTTGCCAGGAACTTGCCGACATAGGCTTGGGCCGGCACCAGGAGAAAGGCATGGTCAAGCCACCAGTCCCAGTAAGTGTTGGACGTGATGCTGGCCCTCTCATATGGGTCTGTGCGCAGGTTGAAGAGCCATGGAATCCGTGTTTGTACGTAGGGCTCACCCCAGACCAGCATGGTACCTTCTGCCCTTTGCTGGGCAAAAACCACCTTCCAGTTGTCATAGCGCAGGGCTGTCAGATCACCGTCGTCGGAAAAATAGAAAAACTCCTCCCGGGGGCTCTTTTTTTCCTGGCCGGTCAGGTAGGGCAGGAAGTTGTAGCCGTCAAGGTGAACCTTGAATTCCTTTTCACCGGTTTTGTGGCCTTTCTTTAGTTTTTCTTTGATGTCGGAGTCCCCGGCGGCAGCCAACAGGGTGGGCATCCAGTCTAAATGTGACATGATGTCGTTGGAGATGGAGCCGGCCTTTATTTTACCGGGCCAGCGCACCATGGCGGGAACCCTATAGGCACCTTCCCAGTTGGAGTTTTTCTCGTTGCGGAAGGGTGTCATGGCCGCATCGGGCCAGGAGTTCATGTGGGGACCGTTGTCTGTGCCGTACATGACAATGGTATTGTCAGTTATGCCCAGTTCATCCAGTTTGTCCAGCACCGTACCCACGTTCCGGTCATGTTCGATCATGGCATCGTGATAGAGACTCTGCCAACGCCCTGACTGCCCCTCGATCTCCTTGGGAACATGGGTTCTGAAGTGCATATGGGTAAAATTCACCCATACAAAGACTGGTTTGCCGGCCTTGTGCTGCTTTTCGATGAAACCTGCAGCCCTTTGGGCAAAATCCCGATCAACGGTTTCCATTCGCTTTTTGGTTAAAGGGCCAGTGTCCTCGATCTTTTGCTTACCGCTTGGAAGGGCAAAACTGTGGATCACCCCCCTGGGTCCGAATTTCTTAATAAATTCCGTATCCTTAGGATAGTCACGATGCTCCGGCTCCTCGGAAGCGTTCAGGTGGTAGAGGGGGCCGTAGAACTCATCAAACCCATGATTGGTGGGCAGCATTGCGTCCAGATCACCCAGATGGTTTTTGCCGAACTGGCCGGTGGCGTAGCCCAGGGGTTTCAGCAGTTCGGCGATGGTCGGGTCTTCCTCTCTCATGCCAAGCTCTGCACCGGGAAGTCCCACTTTGGTGAGCCCTGTTCTAAAGCCGCTCTGGCCGGTGATAAAGGAGGCACGACCCGCCGTACAACTCTGTTCGGCATAGTAGTCAGTAAAAATCATGCCCTCTTTTGCCACACCGTCAATATTGGGGGTCTGGTACCCCATTAACCCCATGGAGTAGGCACTGAGGTTGCTTTGCCCGATATCATCCCCCCAGATGATAACAATGTTGGGTTTGTCTTTTGTCCCTGCACCGGCATGGCCCGCAAAAAAGGGCATCGTGCAGAGAGCTATTGCCAGGAAAAAACTTAGCATATACTTCAAACCATATGGTTTCATAAATCATCTCCTTTGACATGGAACAATGAATACAAAAAAACCTTATTTCATATTGTACTTCTTTTTGAAGGCCTTGATCATATCTGCCTGTGCCGCATCAGCGGGGTCCCAGTGACCTGCTTTGATGAAATCAGTTAAAGGATCGGGGACAGACCCTTTTGCCGGTGGGTTCGGCGGCTTGTTCGGACCGGGCACTGCCCATGCCTGATCAGGAGAAACAACCATTCGTTCGACGATCTTTTCCTTTGAAATGTTCCAGACCATATTGTCCGTGGCAAGTGAGAGCGGGCCGGTATAGGTTTCCCTGACACCCATTAAAATATCGTCATGGGTGCCCTGTTCATTAAAGAAGTGGTAACCGACTGCATGACGGGGTTTAATCGTACTCATCACCTTACCAAACGCCTGGGGTGAGGTGTGGATTTGGGTACCGACGCCCAGGGCCTGTCCCGGAGACTGGCCGTAAAATTTGACCAAATCCGGCGGGGTTAAAAAGGTCTCATGAATTGCAAGGTCAGCATTGGCAGCATGTTTGATATACCATTTATTAGGAAAGGTGTCTCCGCCAATGACAAGCTTGAGGCCGGCATACTCAAGGATAAAACTCACAGGGCCATCCCCTGCATGGATGGCTGGAATACTTCGTATGGTAACGTCATTTTCCTGATAAACCACTGCATTTTCAGCCTTGTAGTCAAATTCCTTGACGGTAATCTGTCCGGGTTTGGGACTGAGAACAAAGTTTCTTGTCCTGGCATCCCAGGTATAGGCTTTTAAGAAGTGATCCACGGCATAGGCCGTTCCCATATCCTCGGTGGCCCCTTTGGGTCCCCATATTCTCAAGGGACCCGTACGTCCCGCTGTCCAGCCCCCGGCCCATAATGTTGCCAGATCACCCCAGTG
>PIVS01000692.1 GCA_003353855.1 Desulfobacteraceae bacterium | reverse complement strand
CCGTCATAAAACAAATACACAATCAAACCTGCGACCGAAAAAGCTATAATTAAAATTGTTATCGTAAGAAACGTACGATTCGAGGAATTACGCCGTTCATTTCTATTAGTAATCATACTGGCAATAAAAGCTGCTGAAATAGTGCCAAATGCACCAATAAGAGCGGCAATAAGATCGTTACTCATTCATCCTCCTTTATAACAATTATAATAACATAATCTATCATATACCATAACGTCTATTTCAGCCGCAGCCCACGCTGAACTGGATCAACACAGTAGTTGTGATTTTGGTTTAAATGCCATGAGATCTATCCAACTATCCCAATTTATATGATCATCATCAAAACCTATGTATCGCATCATAGCTAAAGGTAAAAGTCCTCGAAAAGCTGAATAATATTTCGACAATTCTAATTTGATGTGCGAGCCATTAATATTGACTTCTTTTTCAAAGTTACCCTCATGAAATAAGGCATTTCTTAAATGCGTATATGTCGATACAGATCTAAACAAATCATTGGGATTATCCTGAACTATATTAAAACCATATAGCTGTAGAAATTTTGCAATTGGTTCAGAGGCATTCCTTGAATCATCATTTAATACAGCCCGACTTAAAGATTCTAAAGCAGAAAACAATAAATAATAGTTCACATCTATGAAGGACTCTCTGGCTCGGAAAATCTCTATTGTCTTGAAAAAAGCGCTCCTGAATACTTCGTTATTTGGATCGGTCTGATCTGATAACTTATTCATCGACATTTCGATGAATGTTTTTCTTGAGTCTTTTGAAAACGTATCACTCATGATTACTTGCCCACCACCATTATGCCGGTAATGTGACTTTATGAATTGAGGATAGTCGTCCTCAAGGTTTCCTGGTTGTTCAGCGTCTTTAAGTTTATTGGCTATAATAACATCCTTATGGTCAATAAATGATAAAATCGCTTTAAGATCGTATACTAATTCCCTTTGATTGTGTACTTGATCATCTAATTCTAAAAAAGCTGTTAAATGATACGTTGTTTGGTCAGAAGATAATTTTGAAATTTTCCTGTGTTCATCTGATAGGGGAATGATTTTAAAATCATCAAGTTCAGCCAGTTCAGTACATTCATAACCAAAGATCCCGAAATAACTCATATGAACAATCCTTTTTTGGTATTAAATGATAATGCTGAGAATCACCTGCAAAAAAAATGGCGTAGCTATTTTTTGCCAGGTGCATTCTTTTGTTGGGGTTTCTTTTCTTCTTTATACGGTGAAATAGTTATCGTTTTTGTTTCTTTCTTTATACCATTACCGAAGCTTCTGGCATCAAACTTGTCTGTCACTAAAAATGCAACCTTTCCTTTTTCTGATTTCTTAAGCTCGTATGTAATAAACGCATGGTGCCCATCACTAAGCGTGCATGATTCACCAACCTTTATAGTTGCTGATTTTTGAACCTTGGAAAGCGACATCATCAACCCGCATCCATATCCGGAGTCTGCATCGGTTAAAGTGACAGAGTTATCCTTATTTATCCTGACCTCTGCGATACCCCATAACCGACCAGTCTTTTGAATATAGTCACTTGTGCTTTTGTATTTTGGCTTTTCAGAAGCATAAGCGAATCCTGTTGTCACTAAAACAAGAATTAACAATGTGATTATTTCTTTCATTATTCTCCTACCCCATCGGGTTGGTGAGGGGTCGGGGTTTTATGCCGCCGCACTCAGGATAATTATAATTTTTGGAAAAACAAAACCTTAAAAAACGGCTCAGTGGTCCCCGAACCGCTCCAGTAACAGGGTTATAAGCTTTTTAATTGGACTGTAAAAAAACGAAAACCCTTATCTTTCATTTCATTAAAATTGCCTTTTTCAACAGGCAATCCTTCTTTTCGTGCAAGCGGATAAAATTTTTTATATGATTCCTCGTCGAACCCATATGCCGCACCAAGTTTAAGGCCTCGCAATATTTCCCCGAATCTTGTCTTTTTTACGGTATGTCCTTTTTGCTCAGCCGGGTCTATTTCTTTAAGTAAAGCTTTCATAGCTCGAACAGATCCAGATATTACACATGCATCACCTCTATCTCCCGTACATACAACTTCAGTAGGTGATGCTAAAGCAAAATAACCAATTACCTTTCGATTCTGATTAGCCATATGAATTTTCCTTTGTAATGGATTGGCTTATAACGGCTCAATCAGCCGACGCGTTAGCGGTCGGCTGAATTGATTTGTTGTGTGCCGGGTACGGCACACGGTCTTATGGGTGAAAGTCCCAAGCCCAGCCAGATGGAGGCGAAGGGCATAGTGTTATCACAACGGGGCCCCGGTGACGGTGCTTCGGAAGACAGTGGCTCTGCCAAGGCAGAGTAACACA
>PIVS01000691.1 GCA_003353855.1 Desulfobacteraceae bacterium | reverse complement strand
ATTTTTCGGGATATTGCCGATATGGATGCCATCTGCCATGTGGTTCGCGCCTTTGAGGATGATGCCATTTACCATGAAGACGGATCCGTGGATGCTGTCAGAGATTTTGAAATGGTCAATTCAGAGCTGGTCATGCATGATCAGATCTTTGTGGAAAAACGCATCGAGCGCCTTGAGGCCATGGTGAAAAAAATCAAGGATGAGGACCAGCAAAAGGAATTGGTTCTGATGAACCGGCTCAAGGAACATTTGGAGCAGGAATTGCCCCTGCGCCTTCTGGAACTGAGCCCAGATGAGGGAAAACTGATCCGTTCCTATCCCTTTATCACCCTGAAAAAACTGGTGATTGCCGTGAATGTGTCCGAGGATGATTTGGGGAATGAGTCATTGCTGGCCGGATTCAAGGAGAGCTGTGACAGGCTGACAATAGAGGTGATGCTGGTTTCTGCCAAGGTAGAGGCGGAGATAGCCATGCTGGATTCAGAAGAGGAAAAGGCGGAGTTCTTGGAAGATCTGGGAATTCGTGCCACCACCCTTGAAACCCTGACACGGCTTTGTCTGAAATCTTTGAACCTGATTTCCTTTTTTACCGTTGGCACCGATGAGGTCCGCCAGTGGCTGGTCAGGGAAAATTCCAAGGCCCCTGTGGCCGCCGGTGTTATCCATTCGGATCTTCAACGGGGATTTATCCGGGCCGAGGTCTTTAAGTATGATGAACTCATAGATCTTGGCTCCGAGGCAGAACTTAAGAAAAACGGTAAGTTTTACGTGGAAGGCAAAGAATATGTTGTTAAAGACGGGGATATCTTAAACATACGTTTTTCAGTATAGACAATATATTTGGAAAAACTTTGATCACAGGGAAAATTTAAAAGTGGGGTCCGGCATGTCCGAGAGCCCCCCACTTGTATAAGGAATATCTTTTCGACTACTCTGCTGCGTTTTTATGGGCCTGGGTCAGCCGCCCTTTTAAATAGGTAATTTCATCGGCGGCATATTCATAGAGGTCAAAACAATATCCGTCTTCCCCCAGAAGGCCTTCGGGAATCAGGTCGCCGGCCTCATCGGGATCTGTAATCATTTCACCGTAAAAACAGACGGAAAGCCATCTTTCTGCCGGGTCGTCATCAATTACATCCACCATGGCAAACAAAGACCTGTTCTTCTGGCTTTTGTGCCGGGGGCGCAGGGAATAACTGACCCCGGGGCGGGCGTTAAACTCCAGGGTAATATCATCCAGGCTGTTTAAATGGGCCAAAAGCTCGGTAAATGCCTGTTTTGTTTTGGTGTCGGTCTCTTGCCAGTCATCTATAAATTTTTGCATGCTTATTCCTTTATGTGCTTTAGCAGGTGTCCAAGTTCAGGAAATATCAGGTTGTTGCAGGCCAGTTTACACGCCTTTATGCTGCCGGGCATGCAGAAGAGGATGGTCTCTTTGATAATACCGGCCGTGGCTCTGGATAAAATGGCGGCGGAGTCGATTTCTTCAAAGCTTAAATTGGCAAACAAAGGGCCAAAGGCGGTCAATTCCTTTTCAAACAAAGGGCGTACCGCTTCAATGGTGACATCTTTGGGGCTGATACCGGTGCCGCCGGTCATGATAACAACATCGGGGTTGATTTTATCGGTCACATGATGGACAAGCTCCTGGATGGCTATAATTTCATCGGTGACCACCTGGTGGATCACCACTTCGTGGCCCTCTTTTTTGGTTTGTTTTTTTATCCATGCCCCGCTCTTGTCTTCGGAAAGTTTCCGGGTGGTGGAGACGGATATGACGGCAACCCGTATATTGTCCGGGGTGTTTTTTTTGTGCAAAAGGGTACTCATTTTTCAATTTCCTTGTAAACAATGTCATCATTATCATGTTCTGTGACATGGACATGGATCATGTCTTCGGGTTCTGTATCCACAAAAATGCCTTTGTAGTCCGCTTGTATGGGCAGTTCCCTGTGTCCCCTGTCCACGAGGATGGCAAGTTCGATGCGTGAGGGCCGGCCAAAATCCATGAGCGCATCCATGGCCGCCCGGATGGTCCTGCCGGTATACAATACATCGTCCACCAGGATGATTTTTTTATCATCCACGCTAAAGGGGATATTGGAAGGTCTCACAGTCGGCTGGTGGCTGATTTTGGTCCAGTCATCCCGGTACATGTTGATATCCATGCTGCCCACGGGGACAATGATGTTTTCTATTGCCATGATCTGGTCGGCAAGCCGTTTGGCAAGAAAATCCCCCCTGGTTTGAATTCCGATAAGCCCCAGGTTTTGAACCCCTTTGTGGACTTCAATTATTTCATAGGCGATCCTGGTAATGATCCGTTTAAAGTCCTGATCATTTAGAATCGTTTTTTTCTTTTTCATAGACTGCCTCCCTC